>QJVU01000102.1 GCA_003235605.1 Planctomycetota bacterium
ACCGGTACACCGGAGCAGATGCATGCCCACTGGCGACAGCATCTCGGACGGGTTGACGAAGGGAGCGGGGCGTGACTCTGTTCGGGCACGATCTCTTCGAATGGACCTTGATCGCGTTGCTGGTGGCCATGATCTTGGTACGCAAGGTCCACGAGCATCGAGCAGGCAAGCGTTCGACGCTGAGGGGCACGCCGATCGTGGAGGCCTCGTTGATGGTGCTCTGGGGTGTGGCCGCGGGGTTCTTGCCGTTCCTCCACATCTTCAGCGGCTGGCTGGACTTTGCGACGTATCCGTTTGTGCTACCATGGCCGCTCGGTGTGTTGGGAGTCGCTCTCTTCGGTTGCGCGATCTGGCTGCTTCATCGCTCCCATGCTGACCTGGGGTCTCGATGGTCGTCCACCGTCGAAAAAGGCGACGGGCAACGGCTTGTAACGGAGGGGGTCTACAGGCACGTCCGACATCCGATGTACGCGGCGCACTTGATCTGGGGGGTGGCGCAGGCGCTGTTGCTGCCGAATCTGCTCGCCGGACTCATGCCGCTGGCGCTCATGCTGCTGCTCATCGCGCTGCGCATGCGGCGCGAAGAGCGTGTGTTGCTCGAGGAGTTCGGTGATGACTACCGGAACTACATGGCTCGCACGGGACGGCTCCTACCGAGGCTGAGGACGTGAGACCGGCCCGGCGCACGGCGTGCGTTGCCAGGTCGCCCTACCGGACGAGACGGTCCGCGACCCGGGCCAGGGTCCGGCAGGCGGCACGCCGCAAGGGACCTCGTGACCGTGCCCTGCGGAGCACCTCCGCGACGGCGCCCTCGAAGACCTCACTTGCTCGAGCCTCGATGAACCGCCCGTGAGCCAGGACGATGCGATCGAACTCCCAGCTCCTCACCCGCTCCAGGGAGCGCTCGAAAGCCTCGGCGTCGATCGTGAACATGACGTGCTCGGGGGAGGGCCACGGCCGTTGCCAGCGGCCGAAGAGCAAAGCACCGATGCGCCATCCGAGCCCGACGTTCTCGCGGTGGATGTTCTCGATGAGGTCGGTCACGACCAGCGTCCGGCTGGCCCGATGCAGGAACAGCACTTCTTCCAAGAAGGAGTTTCCGCGGAGGTGTGCCTGGTCCAGGACACCCTCCCATTGGGGCTCGGGCCGATCCCCGAGCACGAAATCGATGCGCAGCCGGGGCTTGCGCTCGCGCAGGCCCGGCGCCCCGAAGAAGGTCGCCGAGGGATACGCCGCCATGAACTGATCCATGGCATGGCTGTGGAAGCGGTTCGGCGCGACCACACAGCTGACCTCGCCGAGCTCGGCAAGTCCCGATCGGAGACCGGGATCCAGGGTGTTGGGGGAGTGAACGAAGAGCCGGCCGTCCGCGAGCCGCACGACGGTCATGCAGCGGTGCAGCCGGAAACCGCAGAACACTTTGTGCCCATCGTGGACCCACAAGCCGCGCTCCAGCTCGACGAGCTGGGTGCTCCCGGGTTGCTGGAGCTGTCCCCGCTCGTTGACCATCCGGCCCAGTGTAGTCTCCGGGTTGCGAGGGACTGGCGGGAAACGCCCCGACTCCCGTTAAGCCGTCCTGCGCGGGTATCCAGAGCCCGGGGGGCCCGTCGCGCTGATCGGCCTGCGATGCAGGTAGGCGCAGGGCGGTGGCGCCGGCTCCTGCCCGGTTTGCGTGCGTGGACACACGCGTGCAGGGTCACGTCAGACGTAGAAGACGAAGCCGATCAGCCAGGGAATGGAGTGCGCCATGACAGGGTCCCAGCCTTGGTCGTCGGGACAGAATCGGAACACGACGTGCAACACGTCGTCACTGCCGAACGTGGACCTCTCCAGCGAGGTGGTACCTCCAGACTGACGCCACAGCTCCTGGAGACCCCGGAAGAACTTGTCGGGATCACTCGTCCGTGCCCGCAACACCATCTGTTTCATGGCGAAATCCAGCCGCATGGTCACTTCGAGTCCGCTTGCCCAGGGCATGTCACCGTGGAGTTCCCTAAAGACGGTAAGCGTGCTTGGCTGATCGGTGATGGTCCCCCCGAAGCCGGTTGAGGTCTTCAACTCTGCCAGGGAGCGACCGCGTCGGGCAAGTGCCAACTCCAAGACCTCGCGCCGCGACGCATCCAAGAGAAAGCGGTCGTCCAGAGCGATCTTCCAGTGCTCTTTGGGCTCACCGCTCCGGCCCGGCACGAAGAGGACATCGTGGCCCGCAACCTTCTGCCAGCGGGCCCCCGACCGCGACGTGTCCCTCCAGGAGTTTGGCACTCGACGATCACCGAAGTCCGCGATGGTCAGGCCAATGTAGTCACCCAACCCGGGGCCAGTGCCCTCGAAGGAGCGGCCTGCGAAGACGCTGCGGTCTACCGGTGACTCTGTGAACTGGATCACGTGCGCCCCCGACTGGAGGACGACGCTGTGCATGCCGTCAGGGATGAACTCAAGGGCCGGGTCGAACGGTGACGATCGATTCGTGCTACACCCTGCCGAGGCGAGCATCCCGAGACACAGTGCAGACCACCGAGGGTAACAGGACGACGCGCACTCGCCGCCGCCTGCGTGTACTGCCAACAGCCTATCCATGCCTGCATTCATCTACGACGGCCCTGTTCATTTGAGGTCCTTTGAGGTGAAGTGGGGGCGTAAGACGTGTGGTTCTGCAAGGTCACCGAAACCACCCGCGACGGCAAGTCATCGACCAAGCCTCACTCCCGTTTTCTATCAGGGAGATGCATTGGTTCCGCAACCCGGAACTGCACTGGCGTATCATCCCGAGGTTAGCTCTTTTCCACCTCTTTCCCCCACCTCTCTGGAGAAGACTCATGCGAAGCATCCATCTGGCGCTGGCCACGTGTCTGGCGGTCTCCCTCAATGCCCAGAACCTCATGCCCTGGGGCAACTTTCAGCAGGGCGCGTTGAACTGGAAGCTCACCGCGTTCAATGATGCCGCTGGCACGACTGGTTTCGGTGTCAACGACGTAACCACCGAGGCCACGTCGGAAGCGGTATTCGCCAACTTTCAGACCCTGAGCTCGGTCAAGTCGGCGACCTATGTCAGCAGTGCGTTCTTCCTGCCGACGGCCACCCACAATGTGGCCTTCAACGTGATGTGGGACAAGGGCTCGACCACCACCGCGATCCCGTCCCCATCCGTCAACCGGGTCGAGCTGCGCATCTACGACTCCAGCAACAATCAGGTGTTCAACCAGCGCATCACAGTCCCCAGCCAGACCGGTACCAAGGAGCGCGCTTCGTTCGCGAGCACGCTCACTACCACGGCCAACGGAATGTACACCGCAGAGTTCTTCATGCGCCATTCGAACCTGGCGAACATGGCGTACACGACATGGGTGGACGATCTGGTGATCGGTAGCGCAACCAACTTCGTCTACCACAGCGGCTGCAAGGGCACGGGTGGCCTGGCTCCACTGATCACGTCGACGGGATCGCCCGCGGTCAACTCGCAGAACTTCGCGGCCTCGTTGTCGAGCGCGCCAACCCAGGCGAAGGCACTGCTTGCAATCGGTCTCTCCAACCAGAAGTTCGGATCGGTGACCCTCCCCTTCGACCTGGGTGGCGGCTGCCTGCTCTCCAACGACCTGCTGTTGCTCCTGTTCTACAACACCGGTCAGAACGGTGGCGTCACACAGCCCCTGCCCGTTCCCAACGACAGCATGCTGAAGGGACTCAAGTTCTACCTACAGTTCGCGTGCGACGACAAAGGCAGCGTAAACCCGGCCGGATACACGACGACTGCCGGCATGCGGGTCACCGTGCTGTAGGGCTGCTGCTGCCACGTGGTTGGACGAAGACCGCCCGTGATCCGAGCCTGGGGCTCGTCGGCGCCGGGCTGGTGAATCGCCACGCACGTCGAGGACGTCTCGAATGCACCCATCACGGAACCCGTGTCGCATGCAAGGTTCCTGCGTTCCCGGGTGTGCCCGGACACGCTTGGCGCAAGGGCTCGACCGCGACGTATGCAAGTCGCGATATGAGGCAGTGCAGGTAGAGCACCG
>QJVU01000037.1 GCA_003235605.1 Planctomycetota bacterium
GCGATCGAAGTGTTCTCCGGGTCCATGATGTAGCACAGCTTGCCATGCCCGGGGACCTCCATCGTCGGCACCGTCACGCTGCCGCCCAGCTGCCTGGCCCGTTGCTCGCTCGCCTCACAGTCGGCGACCATGACGTAGCTGTTCCAGAGCGACGGAATCCCCTGGGCCTTCATTTCGTCGCTCATCTGTCCGACACCCGCAGCCGGAGCGTCGCCCTGCATGAAGAAGGCGTAGGGCGGTCCGCCCGGCGATTCCTGCATCACGGGCGTCCAGCCGAACAGCTGGCCATACCAGGCAGCGGCGGAATCCATGTTGTGGGCGTTCAGATCAACCCAGCAGAATTCGCCGGGCTGGAAGTCGTTGCGGATCGGCATCGGGTCACTCCGAGGGTCAATTGGGGGGCGGAGTGTAACGTTCGGACGGGGCGGCGTGGATGGCGCGAACGGAAAACACGAGACCCACGATCTACGGGCCCGCTCGCTCCTTCTCCCACGACCGCACCCGATCCTGGAGCCCGTCATCCCCGATCGCCTGGCACACCCGGCCGAGCTCCGCGTGCCGGGCGCTGGACCAGACAAGGTCCTCCAGCCGCTCTTGCAGCGGCACATCCCGCCGCAGGGTCGCCAGCCGTCGGTACAACAGTGCGTCCTCGCGGCGGCGGTCCAACGTCTCCGCGAGCTGCGCGGCGCCGCGCACCTTGACGGACCAGTCGCTGGCCAGCGCTGGGACCGCTTCGATGTGGCCGTATTCTGCGAGCACCGTCGCGCTCGACTTCGCCCCCCATCCGGGCAGACCAGGAATCCCGTCCGCGTCGTCGCCCACCAGCGCCAGCCAGTCGGGGATCGATGCCGGCGTCACGCCGAACTTCCGGACCACGCCCGACTCGTCCAGCATCGTGTTCCGCAACCGGTCCACCCGCACGATGCGCTGGCCTGAGACGCACTGCGCGAGGTCCTTGTCCGGCGAGTGGATCCGGACCTGCTCGACCCGGTCGTCGGCGGCAAGCCGCACCGCGCCCGTTGCCAGCGCGTCGTCGGCCTCGAACTCGACCATCGACCAGACCACCAGTCCCAGCGCCGCGGTCACCTCCTCTGCCAGGGGGAATTGTCCCAGCAACTCGGCCTCCAGGCCGTCGCCGGTCTTGTAGCCGTCGAAGAGCTCGTTGCGGAACGACTCGACCGTGCGGTCGAAAGCCACTGCCACGTGGGTGGCTCTTTCGGCGCGTGCCAGCGCGAGCAGCTGCCGTGCGAGGCTGCGCGTGGCGCCCACCTCCCTGCCGTCGGGCGCAGCGGCCGCTGGCGCACCGAACCAGGCTCGGAAGAGCTCGTATGTGCCGTCGATCAGATGGACTACGACTTTCGGAGCACGCACAGGCGGTCCATCGTGCAGGGCAAGGCCGGCGGTGACAACCGACGGAACCGTGACCGCAGGGTGATTCTGTTGATTCAGCGCTGCCGGCAGAAGACCAGCAGCCTCTCCTCGCGGGGTAGCTCCTTGGTCTCCGCCGCGAAGATCTCGGTCCAGAGAACGGTGAAGCCCTTGCGTTCCAGATCGTTGAGCGCCGCGCCCAGGAGCTCGTGTTCCCTGTAGAGATCACCGGCCTTGATGCCCAGGCCGACGATGGGCTTGGTCACGAACACCCGGTAGGGGCCTCGCTCGGCGGCCTGGCGGTGCTTGTTCTGGCCCATGATCAGGCTGGTGGCACAGACCAACCCGATCGAGACCGCAGTCATCCACTTGCCGTGCCTTTGTAGGAAGGACTTCATAGCGCAAGCAGCCACAAGACCCGTGCCGGCGGGGGGGCGAAGACCGGCATCACCCTTGGCTACGCAACTCCCGTCGGCAAGGGGTGCAAGCCGCCCCAATGGGCCCACTCTCTGCAGGGTATCCGTCTTGCGGTGCGGAGCGACTGGGGTTTTCCGTGGCGGACATCCAGCATGGAACCTGCTACCCTTTCGCCATTGCCCCCGTCGGCACCCCCACCCGTCTCCATTGTCACTCTGCCGGAGTCAAACATGCACAGCGTGCGTCCCCGTCGGTCTCCCTTGTCTGTTCCCTTGCTTGCCGGCCTGGCTCTCCTGATTGCTCCCCTGGAGGCCCAGTCCGGTCCCGGCCAGATCACCGGCATCATCATGGACCCGGTGTTCCGCTCGAACAACCTGGCCACCCTGGGCATCTATGACACCAACGGCACCGGTCGGGGCACGATCCAGATCAACATGACCAAGAGCAGTCCGGCCGACACTCCCGGCAAGTGGACAGCGGCGCTGACGATCGCCGACCTGGCGCCGGCCTACGGCGGCGCGGCGGGCAAGCAGTACGTGCTCATGGGCCAGTACGACACCACCGGCAGCACGCCGACGTTCAAGCCCGACCACCGGGCCGACAAGATGAACAACACCAGCAAGGCCGACTGTTTCGGGCTGATGATCGAGGGACGGGACGGCCTGTTTGCGTCCGTGGACTGGAACGACGGTGCCTACCTGGGCTGGCGCATCGACAACACCTCCGCTTTCCAGACGCCGGTGAAGATCGGTGCTGCATCCGGCGCAACTCCGCTGCCGGGTACCTACATCGACCCGTCCCTGGGTTACGTGGACAACAAGCTGAAGCTGTTTTTCACCGACAAGGTGAACAGCATCTTCATGCAGGACATTACCCCCACCATCCAGAACAACGTCCTGGTCCGGGCCGTCATGGAAGGGAAACCCGTGGCGGTGGCCACCTTGGGCATCCGGCCACATTCCCCCACGCCGATCATCGATCAGGGTGGCGAGGTACGCGGCCTGTGGATGGCGGCCAACAGCGGCAACGACAGCGACATGTACTTCGTGGGCGGCCTCAGCACCAACGACAAGCCGATCAAGGTCTACGACAACACCGGTTGGATGAACAACGGCGGCGTCGCCGGCGGCACCCTGTTCTTCGTCAGCAACGACAACTACAACATCGCCCGCAACGGGCAGGTGGCCTGGCTCCTGGGCAGCAACACCTCTCTCGGGAGCATTGCCACGATGACCCTGGGCTGCCGCGACCCCAAGAACAGTTCGTCGGTGCTCTCCAGGATTGCCCTCTCCATAAAGGCCAATGCAGGCACCCAGACCCCCGTTTCGATCCCGGGCTGGAACGGAAGCTACGCCCTGGCGGATCCGATCCTCGTCTTCACCAGCATGAGCAGCACCGACGCGGACGAGCTGGCCCACTGGAGCACCTCCGTCCCCAACCAGCCCGCCCTCAAGGGCCAGCGCATCTCCATCCAGGGCCTCTGCATCCCCCAGGGGGTGAACCCCACCCTCACCAATACCGCGACACTGGAGTTCAAGTAGGGGTGTTCCTGACCCTGGAGCCCGTCACCGGCTGCGTGCCGGTGGCGGCATTCACGAACCGGGCCGGCCGCAGGGCTTCGTCACCATCCAAAGGACGACGAACAGCAACAGGACGAGCAACACCCCGAGGAACCCCAGAACGCAGGTGCACAACGTCTGGAGCGCGGGGGCGATGACCAGGGCCAACGCGAGGCCCCAGAGGTAGACCAGCAGCCTCAGGAGGAACAGGGTCACGGTATCGTGCTGGACCCGGTTGCCTGCTTCATGTCTGGACGCACACCGTGATGGCGCCGTTGACAGAGCGGATGGACGACTCCTTGCCCTGCGCGGCAAACAGGATGTCGCCGCCGTGGCGCTTCAGGGACGAGATCTTGACGTGGCCTCCGGCGACCAGGGTCGCCTCGATCGTCACGACCTTCTGTTCTCCGTTGGCTGTCACCTGCAGGGCGCCGTTCACCGTGGTGGCCTCCAGACCACAGTGGGCCCTGTGCTCCCGCTCCAGCTTCACGGTACGTTTCGACTGGAAGGCCGGCGAGCCGAATCGTTCCCCCTCGTGGTCCAGCAGCAGCGGCTGTCAGCGGTCCACGCAGTGTCGCCGGACTGTCGAGGCGCAAGGCTAGTCCGGTTCCAGGAGTCCGTTCTTGCGGAGTTGTTCCGCATAGAACTCACCCAGCATCCGGTGGAAGACCGCCGACGGGTGACCGTCGGTGGCGCTGATGGACAAGGGTGAGCCGAGGTACAGCGGGATGCCGTGTCTTGCCAGGTAGGCGTTGCACAGATCAATGCCCTCGAAGAGCGGGAAGCCGAGCTCCTTGCTCACCTGCTTGGGCAACGGGGTGGCCGCCAGGGACGACGTGATCGCCACCCTGAAGCCGTGCTTCTCAGAGAGCGCCTTCAGGCGCCGCATGGCACGCCAGTAGCCTTCCGGACCCAGCATGTAGTGGAATCTCTCGGGAACGCGTTCCTTGCGGTACTCGAAGACCCCCTGGGGGTCGTCGAGGATGCCGTTCCGTGGGGAGTTCGTGAGCGGGATGAAGTCATCGCCGGGCGCGCCCCCGGACAGGAGCTCGAGTAGCCACTCCAGCAGGAACGAGTGGTCGAGACGCCAGAAATCCGTTCGCGTCTCGATGAAGTCCGACAGGGTGAGGTCGTTGCCCACCCAGTCGATCAGCACGAGGTCAGGCTCGTACTCGAGGGCCACGTGCTCGAACAGTGCGACCTCCATTGCGGTGTTGTAGCCCACGGTGGCGGTGTTGATGACCTCGTATCGTGGACTCCTCTCCTGTTGGCGTCGCTCGTTCAACAGCTTCTCCATCACCCGGAGGCAGCACTCGCCATCATTGCACCCGAAGCCGAACATGATCGAGTCGCCGAGCGCCAGGATCCGATAGACGCCGTCCGGTTTCTTGGTCTCGAACTCCGGGGTTCGGAAGCCGCGGGAGTTCGTCGTCACGTGCCCGCCCATGAACTCGACGTCCAGGTTGGCCCGCATGCGATAGATGACGCCCTCGTTGTGGGCAGGGCGGATGATGTGTCCGAGGTTCACCTTGCCCTTGGGGACGTGCTCGAGCTCCTCCGACATGGCCCGCGCCCAGTCATCGCGCTTCTTGTCTTCAGCCGCCGCGCCGAGGACCCGTGTGGCGAACTCGGCGCCAAGGAGGCCGACGAACAAGCCGAGTAGCAGGAGGCCGCCCTTTCCGAGCCTGCCGGATCGTTTGGGCGGCGACGGATCTCTTGGGAGGTTTCTGGGGGTCTGCACGGGCGCGGTCCTGCCGCCCAGCCGGTTCGGAGGTCGCAGGAATGCTACCCAAGGACCGGTCCGCCGGGGCAGGGCCCTCGGACAAGAAACGAGGGTCACGCCGTGACCGAAAGCGCGGGAGGCCCGAGGCGGGACGCGAGGCCCCGCCTCGGGTCGGATCAGTTCACCTGCACCTTGCGGCCTTCCGAGAAGGCCTGGCCCAGGGTGTTGGCAGCGGCGTCGATCACCTGCCACTGCGCGAACATGGTGGTGCCCGCGGGCAGGCTGGCCGGCAGGACCATGCGGTAGCTGCCCAGACCGCCATCCACGGCGATCGGCACGATGACATCGGGGGCCACGTAATCGAAGCAGCCCGGGGCTCCGATCCCCGTCAAGTCCTGGTTGATCTGGCTGCCGATGTGGAGGATGGCGTTGCTCGCTGCGGTCTTGACGGTGAAGGCGAACCTGCCGTTGCCGGCGGTCGGCGGCGAGGTGACATAGCTGCCGGGCACGGCGCCGTTGCTGGCGGCACAGCCCTTGCCGATCTTGTGGTAGACGGCGCCGGTGGGCAGGTACGCCAAGGCCGAGACGGTGGTCAGGAGGGCGCCTTCACGGACCTTGGGCTGCTTGGTCATCACCACGTTCTCGCTGAAGGGCTCGCTTGGCGAGGCGCCGTCCCAGCGCCGCTCGTCGATGCCGGTGGTGCCGAAGAGGTGGTCACGGTGGTCGCCAAATGCGATCGCCTGGGTGTCGCTGTTGAGCGTGGCGGCCCGGGGCGCCTGGGAGAGACCATCCCCAGTGAAGATCAAGAGACCCGGGTATCTCTCGTATTGGACGTTGGCTCCGGTGGCGGGGTTGCGGAACACGATCTCGCCCCAGCGGCCGATGACGGCGATGTTGCCGCTGACCGGGTCCAGGACGGCGTCACTGCAGGCGAAGGCACGGCCAGGGAAGCGCTGGGACGGGGGCAGATCCGGGCCGAGCTTGGCGGCGACGGCAGGTGTGGTGGTGGTCACCGTCCAGTGCTCCGCGTTGGTTACGTTTGGAGCGCCGTTGAAGGTGAACATGTGCAGCTTCGTGCCGATGCGGATCATGCCGCCGGGAATGCCGATCGCCCCGCCAGTCATGAACGCGGAGCCGAACTTGCTCAGCGTGGTGACCGAGCCGTCCGCAGTCTTGATGCGCAGCACCTGGGCGACGCTGGAGGTGTTGGCAAAGGAGTCCACGCCGCAGACATAGAGGTAGGTGCCATCACGTTCTATGGAAGCGACGTTGATGCCCAGTTTGCTGGTGTTGACCTTCTGGGCCTGCCAGTTGTCGCCGTTGTAGCTGACCAGGTAGACGTTGCCCTCGGCTGGCGCGGCGGCCACCTTGGTGCCCAGGTAGAAGCTGGTGGGGGAGTTGATCAGGAAATCGCCGGCCAACTCGTTGGCCGGGACCCCCTGCACATCGAGGACCCGGGCCTTGCCGGTGTAGGGGTCGAGGGCCTGGATGGAGTTGAACCCGTCAAAGGGGATGCCGTCGATCCAACCTTGGGTTCCCACTAGATAGTTGCCGCGCTTGAGTTGAGCGCCCAGTGGGCTGAGGAGGGCGAGGAGCAGGAGGGTGGTCTTTGCTGACTGTTTCAATTGCATTGTTGGCACTTCGGGGGTGAGAGACGACGAGCGCTGCTCCGGCCGCTCTTCGAGCGGCCGGAGCCGAGCATGAAGAAACCAGTGGTCCACGGCCTGGCATCCTGGCCGCGCCACAACTGAGACACCGCAAGACGGCCCAGACCGTTACGCGAGTCTCCGAGTCAATGTGCTCTTGCGCCGTCTGGCCTCGAGTCCTGCCAGGCTTTGTGAGCATCCTGGGTGGCTGGATGGCTCGGGTCCGCAGGCTTGGCTGGTGGAACCCTCGGTCGACCAGAGACCCTTCAACGCCCTTGTCGGGGATCCCCGGCTGCTGAGGATCCCGGTGGCGGCCAGAGGACGGCCTCCAGGGCCCGGTCCCGGCCGCCGAAGTACTCCCCGGCCGTTGGCTCGACCAGAAGATCCGGCACCACGGCAGGCACCTGCGTCCGCCGACGTTCGGACTCGAGGTCGTACGCGACCCGGGTCGTGAGGTGCACACGGAGCCCGCTGTTGGGCAGGTCGAACGACGCGGCTTCGCGGAAACGGGTGTGGGGGTTGCCGCCGCGCAGCACCTGCGGCTGCCGCAGCAGCCGCTCGCGTTGGTGCTCGTCGCGTTGCCCGGAGGCCGAAGCTCGACCGCAAGGACCGGTTTCATCTCCTCAGGATCTCCTCTCTTTACCCTCTCGTTTGCCCGTCAGGGCAGCCATCCAACGCGTTGTGTGCGGATCCAGGGCGGTCGGTGTCCGCGATCCGGACGCAGCTCGTGTCTGAGTGTGCCGGCATGCGGTTTGTGTTTGCCGAATGCATGAAGCCAGCCATCCCAGAGCGCTCGTGCGTCTTCGCCGCCGTTTTTCCGGCCATGCTCTTTCTCTTCTTCCAGAGTGCGCCGGCCCAGGGCGGCGCCTGGTCCGCCGAGTTCGACCAGCCCGGTCTCGGCCTCGAGGGGGTCCCGTACGCCCTCTGCAACTACCGGGGTGAGCTGGTGGCCGGGACCCGCAAGCCCTTCTCGAGCGATGGTCAACCGTCGCCCATGAACTACGTCGGGCACTTCGATGGGGTGCGCTGGTTGCCGTTCGGAACCGGGGTGAGCGGTATCGTGCACGCAGCAATCGCATGGAACGACGACCTGTATGTCGGCGGCAGTTTCCGGTACGCGGGCGGCAAGCCCGCATCCAGCATTGCCCGGTGGGACGGCAAGCAGTGGTGGCCTGTCGGGGACGGATTCGACGGGGAGGTCCGCGCCCTCGCAGTCTTCCAGAACAAGTTGCACGCTGCCGGGGCTTTCGGCCTCTCCGGGTCGCAGCCGATGCCGCGTATCGCGGTCTTCGACAGCGGCAAGTGGACGGCGGTCGGAGGCGGTATCCATCGCCAGGTCTACAAGCCCGAGGTGCGCTGTCTGCTGGTCGCGGGCGGCAAGCTGTACGCGGGCGGGAGCTTCGACAAGGCCGGCACGACCGCGGCCAGCAACGTGGCGGTCTGGGACGGCAAGTCGTGGCTGTCGCTTGGCGGAGGAATCAACCCGACTGGAACCCAGGCCATCGTGGCATCCCTGGCGAGCTTCGGCACGAAGATCATCGCCGGGGGCTCGTTTGCGCGTGCGGGTGCAACCGCCACGCGCAACATCGCCGCTTGGGATGGCAAGGCCTGGACCAGGCTCGGCGAAGGATTGACGAACGCCACGTACCTCGCAGTGGTCGAGAGCCTTATGGAGTACGGCGGCGCGTTGTACGCCGGTGGAACGTTCATCTGGGTCGGCGAGGACACCAGCCCATCGGCGATTCCCGTGCACCGTTTCGCCAAGTGGGACGGATCGAAATGGTCCTCCGTGGGCGGCGTCACCGAAGGGTTGTACCTGCCCAACCTGATCGCCACGATGACGGTTCATGACGGCAGGCTGTGGGTCGGCGGCGACTTCACCATCGCCGGCAAGGACCCGCTGCCGGCCAGCGGCTTCGTCTCTCGTTTCGTCGCGTCGTTCGACGGCAAGGACTGGGGCAGCGCCGGTCGCGGTCTGGGGCTGGACCGATCCGCGCGACGGCTGGTGGCGTGGCAAAACGGAATCGTCGCTGTTGGCGGCTTCACGCAGGCCGGCGAAGCCCCCGCCCGGTCCGTCGCCTTCTTCGACGGGGCACGGTGGCGTTCGCTGGGCACGTTCGACAACCAGGTGTTCGACGCCGTCGTCTTCGGCAATGACCTCGTCGTCACCGGGCTCTTCTACCGGGTGGATGGCAAGGTGCTCGGTGGCATCGTCAAGTACGACGGCAACACATGGTCCGGACTGGGCAACGCGCGCGGAGCCAACGCGCTGGCGGTCTACCAGGGCCAGCTCTATGCCGGTGGCACCGGCAGTCCGGTCCGCTGGAACGGGGCGAGCTGGCAGACCTTTGGAACCCCTGTCTACGGCAACATCGCGGACCTGCACGTTCATGGCGGGCGACTCTTCATGGGTGGATCGATCACCCTCGGGACATCGCAACCGAACCTCGTCACGTGGGACGGCATGACGCTGGCGCCCGCGCCGGGCGGCGGCGCGAACGGCACCGTCGAGGTCCTGGCGGACTACGGCACGAGCCTGGTCATCGGCGGCTCGTTTACTTCGATCGGTTCGGTCGCGGCGAATCGCCTGGCGCTCCATGACGGAAAGAAGTGGAGCCAGCTGGGCCAGGGGGTGCTCGGGGCCGGCGCGGTGTTGGCGCTGGCCCAACGGGCAGGCAGCCTCTACGTCGGCGGGAACTTCACGACCTACGGAGGGAACCCGGACGCGTGGCTGCTTCGTTACGACGGCAACCGCCTGGTCCCGGTGCCGGGACGGGGCGACGGCGCGGTGACGTCGATGATCGTCGATCAACAGCTCGATCGACTCTATGTCTCCGGCCTGTTCAAGACGGCGGGCCAGAAGCCCGCGTCCTACATGACGGCCTTCGAGTTCACGCCGCAGTTCACGGACGTCGGCGCCGGTCTCGCCGGCCGGAACCGCACACCACACCTGGAAGCGACTGGACTCGCCCTTCCGGCCCGCGATCTGCGCATCGACCTCTCGAGTGCGAGGGAGTCGGCGCCCGCGATGCTCGTGCTCGGCGTGCGTCGAGTCGACGTGCCGTTTCTCGGCGGGGTGCTGGTGCCTTCCCCTGACGTAGCGATCGGGATGGTCACGGATCGCATCGGCCGCGCATCACTCGGCTTCAGGGTGCCCGCCGGTCTGCGATCCAACACGATGGTGTATGCACAGTCATGGGTGGCAGACCCTGCCGCGTCCCTTGGTGCCTCGGCCTCGAATGGCCTGGTCCTGCGGTCGCATTGATCCGATCGCCCGGTCTTCTTCTAGCGCGGGATCATCGTGACCTCGAGGTCCGCGATCTCTCCGGGTGCGACGTCGACGGGCGCCAGTACGTCATGGAACCCGCGGCAACTGATCCTTACGACCCGTCGTCCCGGCGCGAGGTTGCCTGGACACACGAGCTTGCGCCCGACGAGGGGAGAGGTCTTGGTGTCGTGACCCATGCCATCGGGCGTTAGCTGGTCGAAGATGCCGAAGAGCGTCGGGTTCTCATCGCGACCTCCGGGCTCGACCGTGACGCGCAGTCCGTGCCAGCGCTCGGCGGGCTGAGGGTTTGGCGGCAGCAGGGTCAGGCGCAGCAGGCCCCTGCGTTGCACCCGGACCGTCCAGTCCATGACCCGGTTTGCCACCACGCGGACCTCGGTGTTGAGTTCCGCGTTGGGTCGCTGGCCTCCGACCCGTGGCCCCGACTCGATCGTTGCAAGGTAGCGACTTGCCGGGAGAAGCGGCGTGCGGCCGTCAGGACCCAACTGGGACGGCTGCAGGGAGCGCACGAACCCCTTGGTCTCGGGCATGCGCAGGGATACCTGCCACTGTGGCACCGGGTTGCCGACTTCGTCCAGGATGGCGATCCGCAGCCGGCCGCCGCTGTCGTCCACGGCCAGGGCCAGTTCGATCCGCGCCCGATGGACACCGCGCATCACGCGCCACGACTCACTCCTTGGAACCGCGTGATCCACCCGGTGCCGGATGTTCCAGTAGCTACCGAGCGGCAAGATCCAGTGGAGCTCTCCGGTCGCGTGCTGAACCGCCTGGGTGTGATGCCCGCTCGGCAGACCCAGACTTGCCACGGGAGGTCTGCTGGTCTCGGCGAAGCCGCGCTTGCTCAGTTGATCCTCCGACCAGCCGGTCAAGACGACCAGCGCTCCAGGTAGTGGCCGCTTCTCCTGGTCTGTCACCCGCAACGTCAACAGCTGTCCCGGAACGACGATACGAATGCTGTCGTCTCCCGCTTGCGCCTGCGCGTTCGCATAGGGTTGCAGCGTTCGCCGGACAGCGATCTGGTAGCCACCCGTCCGCAATCCCGCCACCTGGAATCTACCCTGCGCGTCGCAGCGGACCAGTAACGCGTCGTGTGGCAAGAGGACCCCGTCTGCAAGCCTGGGACATTGCCCTCGAGTCCAGGCGTACTCGTCGTCGGTACCGTTGCGCAGGATGATCAGCTCGGCATGGGGGTACGCATCGCCATCCTCCAGCACCACCTGCCCGGAAAGCGTGCCGTGGGGCAGCAGCTGCACGTCACCGACGTCGGTTCCGGTTGAGACACTGCCAAGACTCTTGGACGCGATGCCAACGTCCGGCTTGCCAGCGACCAACCAGAGATCATCCGTGGTATCGGGCACCGCGACCTCGAAGCGCCCGTCCTTGTCCGTGTTGCGAGGCGTCCGCTGGGTCTTGTCGGTTCGCTCCACGACGCGGACCGCTGCGTCCGCCACAGGCTTGCCCCGGGGATCGACGATACGACCGGTCACGGTGGGGCCCCTGGTGAGGGCAAGGTCCCTCGTGAACACATGGGTCGCCGGCAAGGATGCCAGCTCCTTGGAGACGAACATCGAGTCGCCGGGCCAGTGTCCCGCCGCTTCCGCCCGTGCGTAGATGCTGCCGGTCGCAAGCAGCAGCAACGGTGACTCCTGCAGCGAACGAAGGTCCACCTGGTAGCGTCCCTCGGAGTCGGTCCTCACCCGAGCCAGTGAATCGCGCACACCGCCCCGCTCGATTTCGATCCGCACCGTTGCGCCTGGAACGGGCACGCCGCCGGAGCGCACGATCCCGTGCAGATGCCACCCCGGAAGCCCCTTCGCGTTTGCGTTGTGCCCATCCATGGCCAGGGCAACCCGAGAGTCCCGGCCCGGTGGGCTTGCGGGTTCCTGCTCGGCAGCCCATCGGTCCGGTTTCGCTGTGACCGTTCCCTTGGAGTCCTCTGCGGTGGAGGGGGCGGGGATCTCGTCGGGCCAGTAGTGCCACCCGAGGAACAATGCTGCTGCCGTGGCAGCGACCAGCGCGACCTTCTTCATCAACAACGCTCCCGCGAACGTGCTTGCACCGGACAGGCTGGCGGTTGCGGCGACCACTCCCGCCGCGGTTCCCGCTGCCAGCACCATCGCCTTCCCCACGACGGACTTGCGCACGGCAGCAAGCCCCTGGCCTTCGAGCAACACCAACATCGCGCCGGTCAAGCCGGCGGGCAACGCGGCGCGCAGAATGTCGAGGCCTCGGTGCACGCGGGCGCGCACGGTGCCCACCGGAATGCCGAGGCTGTGGGCGATGTCGACGTTCTTGAGCCCGTGCACCAGGCGCAGGTTCAGGACCTGGCGGTAGTGCCGCGGGAGCTCCTCGATGATCCGGATGACCTGCTCGGTTGTCTCGCGGTCCGCCAACTGTTCCACCGGGCCCGCCGCGGTGTCACGCGGTTCGTCTCCCAGGGCCTGCTCCCTGCGCCGTGCTCGCGCGCGCCAGTGGTTGCGCGCGATGTTGTGCAGGATCCCGCCCAGCCAGGGCAGCAGCGGTTTCCCCGCCTCGTAGCGGCCCGCTGCCTCCATGGCTGCGAGGAACGTGGCCTGCACCAACTCCTCCGCCTGGTGCTCCTCGCGGGTGACGTGCACCGCCAGCAGCAACAGGCCGGCAGCGGTGGCATCGAACACCCGGGCCAGGACCCGGGGGTCCCGATCCTGGCGCCAGCACAGGAAGTCGTCCTCGGGTCGGAAGCCGGATTCGGAGAGTGACATGGTGATGGCTCGGTGCCTGTCCGGGCCCATGTTGTCTGGCGGCCGCCGAGCGTTGCATCGGGCAGGTAGACTACCTGCCCGTCTACCCTGGGTGTCAGCCCGCGGCTGGCACTTTGATCCGCCGCGAAGCTACAATCCAGCCCTCCACGCGCCGCCATCGTCCAATCTGGTGCCATTGACGGACCTCACCCGCATCCTCTCGGCGATAGAACAGGGAGACTCCCGCGCCGCGGAACAGCTCCTGCCCCTGGTCTACGAGGAAC
>QJVU01000187.1 GCA_003235605.1 Planctomycetota bacterium
GGCCGGCGCCGCCCTCGCCCTGGTCTACACCGCTATGGGCGGGCTTTGGGCAGACGCCATCACCGACACCTTCCAGTTCGTCCTGATGTGCGTCTCGATGAGCGTGGCGGCCACGTTTGCGATGGTGGAGCTGGGGGGACCAGGTGAGATCGCTGCCCGCGTCGGACCCGAGTTCGCCACCGTGACAGGAAAGCTCTCGCTCGCGCAGATCCTCGTCTACGGCACCGTCGCCCTCACGCCGCTGGTGGAACCAGCCTTCTACCAGCGGACTTTCGCGGCCGAGAGCGGACGCACGGTGCGCCGGGCCCTGCTGCTCGGCATGTTCTTGTGGATCGCCTTCGACTGGCTGTCGGTGTACCTCGGCCTTGCTGGCCGGGATCTGGTCGGCGCGGGGAAGCTGCCCACGACTCTCGATGCCAGCGAGGTCATCGTGCACGTCTGCGTGAGCTTCCTCCCCGTCGGTCTCCTCGGCCTGTTCGTGAGCGGTTGCCTGGCCGCTGCCATGTCCACGGTGGACTCCTATTCCCTGATCGCTGCGGGCAACCTCGTCTATGACGGCTGGCAACCCCTCGCCCGCAAGAAGCTCACCGACCGACAACTGCTCCTTGCCGTGCGCGCAACCTTGGTCGTCACTTTGGCGGCAGCCGTTTTCCTGGCCCTGCGCTTCGAGCGGCTGCGCGACGCTTGGATCTTCATGTCCACCATGCTGCTGTCCGCGGTCCTGGTGCCGATGGTGGCGGGCCTGTTCTTCTTGAGAACACGCCGGCCCCGCGCCGGATCCTGGGGTGCAGTGGTCGGCCTGGCAGCTGCGGTCGCCCTGTTCCTGGGTTTCGAGTTCCTGGGGGAGCCCCTGCCCGCGGACGAAACCCTGGCGCTCACACTGCCCTTCGGGTTGGGCAGGCTGGTACGGGAACAGGCGCTCTTTCTGACGTTGCCCGCTTCCCTGCTTGCATTCGCGATGGGCTACTTCGTAGACAGGCGAAGAGCCGCCGTCTCCGGAACATGACCCTCGCCACGTGGATCGCGATCCTGGTACTGGGCCCCGGAGCCCTGGCGGTCTTCGTGTGGTTCCTCCTGGACCTGAGAGAGCAGTAGCTCCATCACGGTTGCGTCCCATACGCCACTCTTGGCGTCGCGCGAGTTCCTGCGGTCCACCGCAAGACAGCCTTGGCACGGACCGCAGGGGAACGAGGCAAGGGTGCAGGTGGGTCCCGGGCTCAGGCTCCTCCTATGATGCGAGGAGCACGTGCAGCACGCACCCCAGAGCAAGGCAAGGCTAGGCAAGGCTAGGCAAGGCTAGGCAAGGAGTTTCATGGCAGCGAGGAAGCGCAGGCCCGGCAAGCAGGCGGCCGGGAAGAAGAAGCGACTCAAGAGCAAAGGAAGGCCTGCGCCCGGCGAGAAGCGCGGCGACAAGATCCTGGCAGACCGCCTCATCCAGGTTCGGGAAGGCCACGGCCTCACGCGGGTGGCGGTGTCGGAGGCGACCGGTGTCAACTACGAGAGCCTCAGCGGCTACGAGCTGGGTCAGGAGCACCCGCCTTTCCGCCGCATCCGACTGCTGGCCATGTACTACGGCGTCTCCTTGGACTACCTCGCCGGCATCACCGACCGGTTGCTGATCAAGAAGGGCGTGACCAAGAAAGCTGCCCGCCGCAAGCGCGACCGCTGAACAGCTCCCCATGCAGATCCCCCCGGTTGCCGCGGTCCTTCCCCTGGTGTTGCTGGCATCCTCCTGCGCCAGCCACCTCAACCGTGCGTCGGCGATACGCTACACGAGGCGCGGCGCGGAGGCACTCGCCAGGAACCACCTGCTGGTGGCCCTCGAACACTACAGGCGCGCGCTGGTCAACGTGGAACTGGCCGGCATGGGTCCCGACGTCCGGTCGACAGCCCACTACAACCTCGCGCGGGTGACAGGGGCCCTGTGCCAGCACCAGGAAGCCGAACACCTGTTGCGGATCTCCCTTCAGGACCTGGAGTCCCTCGAGCCCTCCGAAGCGACCATGACCTATCGGTGCAAGCGCCTGTTCACCCTGGGCGACCTGGCCTGCGACCGCGGCCGCCACCAGGATGCAGCTGCGTACTATGGCCGCGCCATCTCCCTGGCCGATCAGTTGGCCGCCGGGGAGAAGGAGCCGATGCGCTATGCCGAGGCCCTCGACCGCTATGCCGAGGCTCTGGGCCACGCTGGCCAGGCAGCAGCGGCGGCGGCAGCCTCCCAGCGTGCGGCCGGCGTGCGGCGTGCCCATCCCGGCGCCGAACCCAGCAGAGGTCGCCTGCGCTTCGACGGCTTCGAGAATGCCGCGGAACAGCTGCTCGCGGACCTGCGCCGGGCGGAGGCTGTAGAGGGTGCGAAGGGCCCCACCGCAACCATCCGGTTGCTCTGGCTGGGGGTCCTGGAGTCGAACCGCGGCAACCACCAAGCCGCCCTGACCTTCTTCGAGCGCGGGTTCCAGAACATGGCAGCCCCCGCGAGCGGGGGCGAGTCGATGGCCATCATCATGGATCGCCACGCTCACGTGCTGCGGGCTCTCGGCCGCGACGAAGAGGCCCGGGCCATCGAGGCGAGAGCGGCGACACTGCGGTCGGCGGCGGAGAAAACCACGCTACCGGAGTCTCTGCCAAGGCGGTCCTAGGCAGACCTGCGGTGCACCGCAACCTGCCCGCGTGCCCGTTGGCGATCCACAAAGGGCTCGCGCTACGATGCACCGGGGGAGCATCGATCGCCAAGGAGCATCATGAGAATGCGCGCCAGCCTCGCAAGCCTCAGCTTGTTCGTCTGTCTGCTTGCGCCGGATTCGTTCGCCCAACGCAAGGTCGCGGACGCGCTTCGCCAGGACATCGACTTTGCGCGGCGCAAGGTCTATCCGGCCCTGGTCAACATTGCGGTCATCAGCCAGGAGTACAGCGAGGGACGCTCTGTCAGGTCTCCGGCTGCCGGCAGCGGCGTCATCGTCAGCCCGGCAGGACACGTGCTCACGAACTTTCACGTTGCCGGCGACACCGTCCGGATCACCTGCACCTTGCCCAACGGGGAGTCCATTCCGGCCTCGGTGGTGGCCCATGACCCACTGACCGACCTGAGCGTCCTCGAACTGGAGCTGAGGACGCGCAAGGGTTCCTCGGACCCCCTGCCCTTCGCCACCTTGGGTGACTCGGGTGCCTTGGCCGTCGGTGACTACGTGCTGGCGATGGGCAACCCGCTCACGCTCAGCTCGTCGCTGACCCTCGGGGTCGTTTCCAACACCAGACGCGTGTTCACGGACTTCACCGGCACCGAGCTCGAAGAGGTGGATCTGGGCGAAGGAGAGAAGACGGGTCTCTTCACCCAGTGGATCCAGCACGATGCCCTGATCCTGCCGGGAAACTCCGGGGGCCCTCTCGTCAACCTCCGCGGCGAGGTCGTCGGCATCAACGAACTCGGCGGCTGGGGGCTGGGCTTCGCAATCCCGTCCAATCTGGCGGCCAAGGTCCTGAACCAGGCCCTGACCCACGGCGACGTGCGTCGCGGGTGGCTCGGCATCACGGTGCTGCCCGTGCACAAGCTCGGCCGGGACACCGGGGCCCTGATCTCTTTCGTGGCCCCTGCCTCCGGAGCACAGAAGAGCGGCCTCAAGGCCGGCGACATCCTCCTGGCCCTGGGCGACCGCAAGGTCGATGTACGTTTTTTCGAGCAGGTCCCGGTCTTCTATCAGCAGGTCGCCGAGATGACTCCTGGCACCAGGCTACGGGCGCGCTACTTGCGCGAGGGAACAGAACAGGAATGCGAGGTCCAGCTGGACAGGATGCAGAAGTTCCTGGGCAAGCCGGCGGAGTTGCAGCGGATGGGCATCACGCTGCGCGACATCACCGGCCCGATGGCGTTGGCCCGGGGGTTTCCCAACCAGGATGGCGTGCTGGTCACCGGCATCCGCCCCGGCTACCCGATGCAGGAGGCGCGGCCGGAGATCCAGCCGGGCGATGTCATCCTGCAGGTGAACGGGCGGGCGATCAACTCGCCAAGCGACT
>QJVU01000683.1 GCA_003235605.1 Planctomycetota bacterium
GCGACAGCACCGGCACCGATGAGCCTTCCTGGTTGCGCGACGAGATCGAACATGGCGGCAGCGAAGCCATCAGCCGCATTGGCCTGGAGCACCGTCATCCTTTGTGCGCGGACACCCTCGAGATGTTCACGCAGCTGTTGGGCGCAGAGGCCGGCAACCTGGCGTTGCGCTGCCTCGCGACCGGCGGCGTGTTCCTGGGGGGAGGCATCGTCAGGGACATCCTGCCAGCGCTGCAGAAGTTCTTCGTGCCGCGTTTCCTGGACAAGGGCCGCTTCGAGAACCTGCTCCGCAAGGTCCCGGTCTCGGTCGCACTGAACGACGAGGCACCGTTGCGAGGTGCTGCCCACCACTTCCTGAAATCCGAGGGACCCAAATGACTACCACGAGCCGCAGCAACACGGCCATCCGCACCGATCGCTCAACACGCCAGACGCTCGCTCGGGAGGTTCAGGTGTCTCCCTGCCTGCTGGTCATCCTGGGCATCACCGGAGACCTGGCGAAGACCAAGCTGGTCCCCGCGCTCTTCGAACTCAGTTGCCGTGGCAAGCTACCACGGCGGTTCACCGTGGTGGGCTGCAGCACCAGCACCCCAGGAGACGACGAGCTGCGCCAGATGCTGCGCGAGAGCATGGCTCAGCACTCGCGCACCAAGCCGTTCGACGAAGCGGCGTGGCAGCAGTTCGCCGCGGGGATCTACTCGGTGACCGGCCGATTCGACGAAACTGCGTTCTACCGGGACCTGCGCGACCGCGTCGTGCGTCTCGACGATGAGCTGGGCACCGAGGGCAACGGCATTTTCTATCTGGCCACGCTGGCGAGCCTGTTTCCCGACATCGTCGGCCACCTGCGGGAGAGCGGCCTGATCCGTTCCCAAACGGATGCGCGACAGGACACTGGCAACTCGCCTTGGTCAAGGGTCGTCATTGAGAAGCCGTTCGGCCGCGACTTGGATTCGGCCCGGGAGCTGAACCGCCTGATTGGCGACCACCTGCACGAGAGCCAGATCTATCGCATCGATCACTTCCTGGGGAAGGAGACCGTGCAGAACATTGCGGTGTTCCGCTACGGGAACGCGATCTTCGAGCCGCTGTGGAACCGGAAGCACGTCAGCCACGTGGAGATCACCGCTGCCGAGCCCGGTGGCATCGGCCGGCGGGGCCGCTTCTATGACGAGACCGGCGTGGTGCGCGACATCGTGCAGAACCACCTGCTGCAGATCCTGTCCCTGATCGCCATGGAGCCGCCCGTGTCTTTCGGAGCCGACGACCTGCGCGACCAGAAGGTGCAGCTGCTGCGCTCGCTGCGGCCGGTTGCCACCCCGCAGGACGTGCAGGAGAGCATGGTCTTCGGCCAGTACGAGGGCTACCGCGACGAGAAGGGGGTGGCTTCGGACTCGCGTACGCCCACCTACGTCGCCATGAAGGCATGGATCGACAACTGGCGATGGCACGGCGTGCCCTTCTACCTGCGAACCGGCAAACGCCTGGCGGAGAAGCGGACGGAGGTGGCGATCTGGTTCCAGAGCGTTCCACACTGCCCCTTCAAGGAGCAGGAGACCTGCCGGCTCCTGGAGCCCAACGTCCTGAAGCTTCGCCTGCAGCCCGACGAAGGCATCGACCTCCGGTTCATGTCCAAGGTCCCCGGCGAAGACCTCCAGGTCAGCGCGGTGCACATGGACATGCGCTACGACGAGGCGTTCGGGGAGCCGCTCTCCGATGCCTACGAGCGCCTGTTGTTGGACTGCATGCGGGGCGACCAATCGCTGTTCGCGCGAAGCGACGACGTGGAGGAGGCTTGGCGTTTCGTGACCCCGGCTCTGGAGGCCTGGGAGGCACGGGACGACCCCCCCATCCCCTATGCCGCCGGCAGCGCCGGGCCACGGGAAGCAAACCGCCTCATGACGGGAGACGGCTGGCACTGGACCGGGCTGGGCGCCTCGTCGCACTGACCGGTTGCAACCGCACCACCGATCGGCACTCGCTCGCCGGTCCTCCCGCCTTCCAGAACGTGTTCGACTGCGAGGGCGGACTGCGGGCGTGGCAGGAGGCCGGCCTGCCCGTGGAGACCGGCGGCCTGAGACCAGCGGGAGCGACAGCAGCGACCGGGAATCGGCACCGCCAAGATAGGCACGATGCAGCCCTGTCCCCGTCCTGCAGGCGACGGTAACCTCCCAGGAACGATGCTGAATCCAAGCGAGTTCGAGGAGCTGGCAAGAACCCGGCAACAAGGTTGCGTGTCGATCTACATGCCTGCGCATCGGCGTGGGCCGGAGGTCCGCAAGGATCCGATCCGCCTTGGCAACCTGCTCCGCGAGGCGCGTCAACGAGCAACGGTCGCCGGGATCGACACCAGGACCGCGGAGCGGACCCTCGTACCGATCCAGGCGCTGCTCAACGACACGTTGTTCTGGAAGCATCAAGCCGATGGCCTGGCGTTGTTCGCGGTGGACGGAGCACTGCGCAAGTTTCGGCTCGCCCATCGCGTGGACGAACTCGTCATGGCCGGCGACCGCTTCTGCGTCCGCCCACTGCTACCGTCCGTCGATACCGGCCAGCGTTTCCTCGTGTTGGCGCTGAGCCAGAAGCAGGTTCGGCTGTTCGAATGCTCGGCTCAGAGCGTCCGCGAACTTGACCTGCACGATATCCCGCGCTCCCTCGCGGATGCCCTCGGCTACGACTGGGAGCAGAAGTCGCTCCAGTTCCACACCGGCGCACCAAGCTGGGCGGGCAGGTACGACGCTGTGTTTCACGGGCAGGGCCGCGGCTCGGACGAATCGAAGGACGAGATCCAGAAGTTCTTGCACAAGGTGGACGCGGGCGTGTCGGCGCTACTGCGGCCCCGGCAGGCGCCGCTGGTCCTTGCGACGGTTGGTTACGTCGACTCCATCTACCGGCAGGTGAGCAACTACCCGAAGCTCATGGAACAGGGCATCGAGGGCAACCCGGATGCCGCTGACGGACCTGACCTGCAACAGAAGGCCCTGCCGATCGTGGCGCCCTATCTGTCCCGGGAGGCCGACGAGCACCTTGCGCGCCTCCGGCGGATGACGCATACGCCCCTGGCAACCACGGACTTGAAGACCGTGCTGACCGCTGCGCGGGACGCGCGGGTCCAGACGCTTTTTGTGACCACTGACGAGACGCTCTGGGGAGCAGTCGATGCCAACGGCGGCGACGCCGAGGTCCACCACGATCGCCGCGCGGCGGACGATGACCTGCTTGACCTCGCCGTCGCCTCGAGCCTTGCATCCGGTGCGCGGGTGTTCGGGGTTGGCAAGGAGGATCTCCCCCACGGAGCGCTCATCGCTGCGCTGCTCCGCTACCAGGCGTGACGAGCAGCCGGGAAACAGCCGGTGCCAACAGCCGGTGAGCCGGTGGTGGATGGGCAGTGATGGCTGCCGTGCCGGACTGGAACCCAGGACGAAGGAGCAAGAAACATGAACTGTCGCTCAGCGAGAGCTCTCGGCCGCGGCAGCAGCGGGCACACGTAGATCGCGGCCCTTGGCATTCGCCAGGCGCCCTGCGATGTCCGGCCAGTTCCAGACATGCCAGATCGCCTCGAGGTAATCCGCCTTGCGATTCTCGTACTGAAGGTAGTAGGCATGCTCCCAGGCATCGAGAACCATGATTGGCTCTGCACCTTGAACGAGGTGCGCATGGTGGTCGTGGACTTGGACGATCACCAGCCGGTTGCCGACTGGCTCCCAGAAAAGCGCTGCCCAGCCGGACCCCATGATGGACGCCGCCGTCTCGATCATCTCCCGGCGGAAGCGATGAAAGCTGCCGAAGTCCTGGGTGATCTGCTCGGCGAGCTGACCGGTGGGTTCGCCGCCCATGTCTGGGTACAGGTTGTGCCAGAACAAGGAATGCAGGATGTGGCCGGACAGGTTGAAGGCGAACTGCTCCTCCAGCGCGCCGAGAGCGACAACGTCGTTCCGCGAGCGTGCTTCGGCGAGGTTCTCGGCCGCGGCGTTGGCCTTGCTCACGTAC
>QJVU01000243.1 GCA_003235605.1 Planctomycetota bacterium
CGGAGTTCAGCCGCCGGCTGCTCGGGGTTCATCGGCGAGAGCAGGGGTAATGGCCTCCAAGTCCAACGTCGATCCCGAGCGCATCCTGGAGAAGGAGCATGTCATCCAGGAGGGCATGGACATCTCCGGTCACTGGAACCGGATGTTCGAGCAGCGGGTGATCTGGGACTACACGCCGGAGCTGATCGAGAAGGTGACGGCGGTGGACGGCGGCGAGTCGTTCGGGTTCTGCTACCAGTGCGCCCAGTGCGTGCCGGTGTGTCCCGTGAACATCGTGGGGGACTACGCACCCCGCAGGATCTACCGGCGGGTGCAGACGGGAGTCGACCTGTTCGAGAGTCCCGACCTGTGGCAGTGCACGACCTGCATGAACTGCCTGCGGGTCTGCCCCAAGGAGGTGGACATGATGCAGATCATGCCCGCTGTCCGCCAGGAGGCGGTGCTGAAGAGCAAGGTGCCCGAGGAGCTCCAGAAGGCCTTCGAGAACACCTTCGAGTACGGCAACCCCCTCGGGGAGTCGCCCAAGAAGCGGGCGGCCTGGACCAAGAAGGCTGCTTCACCCGTGCCCCTGATGAAGGACCTCGCCAAGGAGAAGCAGAAGGTCGACTTCCTCTGGTTCGTGGAGTGCTACCCCAGCTACCACCCGCGTGGGATCGATGCCAGCCTTGCCCTGGCCCGTGTCCTGGACGTCCTCGGCGTGAAGTACGGGATCCTCGGTCCCGAGGAGAAGTGCTCCTGCGACAGCCAGCGCCTGGCGGGGGAGCGGGGCCTGTTCGACGAGTTCGCCGAACACACGATCCAGCTCCTGAAGCGCTACAAGGTGAGGAACGTCCTGGTCACCGATCCCCACGCTCTCAACGCCTTCCGCAAGGAGTACCCGAAGCTGGGCGCGAAGTTCGAGACCATCCACTACACGACCTACCTGGCCGACCGCATGGACGAGCTCGGCATGAAGAAGGACCTTGGGGTGAAGGTCACGTTCCACGATCCCTGCTACCTTGGCCGCCACAACGGGGAGTACGAGGCGCCCCGGAAGATGCTCCGGTCGATTCCCGGCGTCGACCTCCTGGAGATGGGACGCTGCCGGGAGAACAGCTACTGCTGTGGCGGAGGCGGGGGCGGCATGTGGCTGGACGGCTTCATGGCGGATCACGTCTCCATGCGCCTTTCGGAGCAGCGAGTCCTCGAGGCAGTCGAAACCGGCGCCGATGTCCTGGCGGTGTGCTGCCCCCTGGAGGTCTCCCGATTCGAGGACGCCGTCAAGTCCACTGGCAACGAGGGCAAGCTGGTGGTGCGGGACATCATCGAGCTGGTGGTAGAATCCATGGGCCCGGACGCATGAGCTCGAAGAACTCGAACAACCACGACTACCTGAGAAAGCTGGGCCGCGAGGTGGTCGGCCTGGATGCCGAGTACACCCTGGCCACCGGGGAGCGGACCCGCCGCATCTACCTGGACAGCACCGCCAGCGCCCTCCGGTTGAAGGTGGTTCAGGACGTCCTGGACAAGTACCAGCCCTACTACTCCAACACCCACAGCGTCCTCCACTTCGGGGCCAAGCTGTCGACACGGGAATTCGCCTGGGCCCATGACATGGTGCTGAGGTTCGTCCATGCGGATCCCGAGACCTACACCGCCTTCTTCACCGGCAGCGGCACCACCGGGGGGATCAACCGCGTGGCGCGAACGCTGCGGGAGAAGCGGCCGGACAGGGACGTGGTGGTCACGTCGATCATGGAGCACCACTCCAACGACCTGCCCCATCGCAAGCACTTCCCGAATGTCGTCCACGTACCGGCGGAGGTCACCAAGAGCTCCATCGGCAGGATCAACATGGAGCGCCTCGCCGAGGCCTTCGAAGAGCATGGCGAGAATGTCAACTACGTGACCATCACGGGTGTCTCGAACGTCACCGGGATCATCAACCCC
The DNA here is from genome assembly GCA_003235605.1 of Planctomycetota bacterium. The sequence goes on from QJVU01000243.1 coordinate 1,930, forward strand.
ATCCACGAGATCGCCGAGCTGGCCCACCGGTACGGGGCGTTGATCGTGGTGGATGCAGCCGCCATGGCGGCCCACCGGCCGATCCACGTGAGCGACCACGAGGATCCGGCCAGGCACCTGGACGTGGTGGTGTTCTCCGGCCACAAGGTCTATGCACCGGGGAGTCCCGGCGTGGTGGTGACGAGGCAGGAGCTCTTTGCCGACCTGGAGCCCCAGGAGGTCGGCGGCGGCATGGTGGACGACGTCTACGTCAACCGCTACACGATGATGCAGCGGTTTCCCGACCGGGAGGAGGCGGGCACGCCCAACATCTCGGGGGCGATCGGCCTGGCGGCGGCCCTCTATGCCCTGCACAAGGTGGGCATGGACGCCGTCGCCGACCGGGAGTGCGAGCTGATCCAGTACACCCTCGGCAGGCTGAAGGAGATCGACAACCTGATCATCTACGGCGAGACGGATCTTCTGTCCTGTGAGCGCGCCGGTGCCATCTCCTTCAACATCCGGGATGTGGAGCACGGGCTCACCGCCGCTGCGCTGAACGACTACTTCAACATCTCGGTGCGGAACGAGTGTTTCTGTGCCCACCCCTACGTGCGGGAGATGATCACGGAGGTGCTGGCGGAAGAGGAAGACGACCTCACGGACGAGGAGCTCGAGAGCCTGGCCGACCTGCACCGGGGCATGGTCCGCGCCAGCTTCGGGGTCTACAGCACCAAGGAAGACGCCGATGCACTGGCGGACGCGGTGCAGCACATTGCCAGCAACGGCCAGTTCTACAAGGACAACTACGAGCGCCTGGAGAGTGGCGACTACGTCCACAAGACCTTCAGGTTCGACCACGCTCGCGTCTTCTCCATCCAGGGAGCGGTCGACGAATGGTTGAGAACGTGAACACATGAACATCTCAGTCCCCATCAAGCTGGTCCCCGACCTCGTCGAGGAGCTGGAGATCAACGAGGACGGCACCGATCTCGAGCGTGACTTCCTGAGCTACAAGATCAACGAGTTCGATGACCATGCCATCGAGGAGGCGCTGCAGCTGAAGGAGGCCCACGGTGGCAGCGTCTGCGTGATCGCGATCGAGCGGGAGGAGACCGACAAGGCTCTCTACACGGCCCTGGCCAAGGGCGCCGACAAGGCCATCAAGGTCACGGGCGTGGACGAGGCCGCATCCAGCCACGAGATCGCCAAGGCCATGTGCCAGGCGCTCGACACGGTCGACTACGACGTGATCCTGACCGGCGTCCAGGCGGCGGACGATCGCGACGGTCAGCTCGGTGTCCTGCTGGCCAACTACCTGGGGATTCCCCACGTGAGCGTGGTGAGCGACATTTCCGTGTCCGGAGATACCCTCACCCTCCACAAGGAGTACGCAGGGGGCGTGATGGCCCGGTTCGAGGTGACCCCCAAGGTCGTCCTGGGCGTCCAGGCAGCCCGGCAGACGCCGCGCTACGCAGCGGTCAGCAGGGTGCGGCAGGTCATGAAGGAGGCAGAGCTGAGCGAGATCGCGGCGGACGCCACCGACGTTTCGGCTGGCTCCAGCGTGCGCCGGATGTCCACCCCCGAAAAGGGCGAGGGCGCGAAGATGCTGGAAGGATCCGCGGACGAAGTCGCGGACCGGATCGCCGAGCTCCTCAAGGAGAAGAGGAGCTGACCATGGCCAACATCCTGGTGGTTGCCGAGCATCTGAAGGGCGAGATCGCCGATGTCACCTACGAGCTCCTGGGCAAGGCGCGACAGCTGGGTGACGAGGTCACGGTGGCGCTCCTGGGTTCGGGAATGGAGGGCGCGGTCAGCTTCCTGGGTGCTGCGGACAGAGCCGTATACGTGGACCACCCCCAGCTCCAGGACTTCAACCCGGAGACCCACGGCGTAGCCCTGGCCGCGGTCGTCGAGAAGGTGTCGCCGCACCTCACGCTCATTGCCAACACCTCCATGGGCATGGACCTGGCCGCGGCCCTGTCCGTTCGGCGGGATCTGCCCCTGGTGGCGTACGCAGTCGATGTTGCCATCGAAGATGGCAAGGTCGTCGCCACCAGCCAACTC
>QJVU01000542.1 GCA_003235605.1 Planctomycetota bacterium
GGTTCATGATGGACATCGACTACACAGTGTGGGCCCTCGCTATCGGCATCATCTGCGAGCGAGGAGATCGCATGGGCAGCCGGCGGCTGCCGAACCTCATCATCGCCCTCGGCCCTCTGCAGATCGCCTTTGGCCCCTACGCTCGAGACATCCTCGGATGACCATGTACACCGCCTACGAGTTCCCGGTTGCTCGTGGTCCCCTCACCTGGAATGGTGACGAGATCATCGAACGCATGAAGCGCGAGGTCAACAACGCCGTGCAACACGCCGGCGCCGCCCTCTGGTACTGGCTACGCCAGCAACTCGAGACGTGGTCCATGGAACATGCACCTGGGGCTCACATAGAGTTCGTCCAGGGCAACGGCGTCGAGATCCTGACGGTCGACGGTACGATGATCGAGACCTGGTGGGACCCCGAGAAGCTCCACGATGACCACGAGGGCCTGCAGTACATGCCGCTCGTGAAGATCATGCAGAAGCTCGAAGAGATGGTCGGCGAGCACGAGCCCCAGGGCATCCCCATTCCCGACCTGGAGATCAAGGCCGGGCGCCTGGTGACCAAGAAGTCATGATCTTCGACAAGCTGTGTGGACTGATCGAACGGCACCTGCCCAAGCTGGTGCCTGTCTTGCGTCAGGCACAGCTGTTCGTGTTCGAGGGTAGTGCCCGCAAGGACCTGCCCAAGACCTACACCGAAGAGGAACTCAGGGAGTTCGAGACCACGTTCACCCTTCCGTTCCCGATCACGGCCATCGAGGACTCAATCTCCTGCATCCTCTTCGAGGACTACGAAGAGAGACAGATTGGTGTGCACACACGCCGGAAGTTCATCGAGTGCACGCCTGTTGACCGTGAGGCAATCTTCGCAGCTAGTGTCTACGAACCCGGCGAGACCGAAGCAGCACTCAGGCAAGCTGAAGAGATGGTCCAACGCATCCGTGAGCGGTGGGGCGAGGTCTACACGGTCACCACCGGCACGATGGAGATGCGCCCAGGACCCACGAGCAATCACCTGTCAGGCGATGTAACCGGCTCGTTCTTCATGAACAAGAAGCAGGCATCGCTGCTCCCGCACGACATCGCGAAGAAGCACGACCAGGCCACGATCATCAACGTGAGCGCAGGCATGGAAGAGCTGATCGCGCTGAACAACATCGACCGATTCGTTGTAGAGCGGACGCCTGAGGTCCGTCCACACTGCAGCCGTGTGGCACGGGCTCTACGGCACCGTCTCCCACGAAGCCATCAGAGGCCGCTCTACACCCTTCTGACCCCGAAACAGATCTTCGAGAAGTTCGGGGTGTCCTCCGAAGTCCAGCGCCCGACAGGTGGGCGGGACGACCGTAGCCTCTGGCGCCGGCGTCACTGGCGCCACTACAGGCATGACCGCTACACGGAGGAGCGACGCTCGAAGCCTCAGCTGATCGACGCCATCTGGGTTGGGCCCAGTGAAGCGAAGATCGGCAAGCACAGGTACAAGGTCCGACTGGACCTGTAGGAGGTCTCATGCAGACTGTGATGAAACTGGTCAAGAAGACCAAGAACACGGCTCGCTATGAGGCGGAGACGGAGACCGGGAACGTGTGCAACACGATCTACGTGAACCTGTCCGCCTTCTCGGGTGAGCCGCCCGCCGAGATCACCGTGTCGCTCGAGGGAGCGACCATCACCATCAAGTGAGGAGCCCATGCCGCCTACCCAGATCGACGAGCTCGCCGCTCGCAACGTCCAGCTCCAGAAGGAAGCTCAGGAGGCCAAGGACGAAGTCCAGGCCACCAAGATCCTGAAGGAAGAGGCTGACCGGGAGATCGAGACCCTGAAGCTGAAGCTCACCACGGCCGTGCACAACGAGGTCGTGGCCAAGCGGAAGCAGGAGGAGGCCGAGGCGCTGAACCAGAGGGCTCGTGCCCAGCTGGCCAATGCCAAGGACCAGAGCGCGAAGCTGGGCAAGCTGGAGAACTCGAACAAGGCCTTGAAGGCCCGTGTCATCGAGCTCGAGGCGGCCGAGAAGCAGCGCATGGGCACCCCGGACATCCAGGCCCAGCTGACCCAGGCCAAGGCCGATCTCAAGGCCCAGAAGGCCCAGTACGAGGGGATCTGGCAGGAGCGGAAGATCCTGGAGGAGGGCCTGGCGCGGCTCAAGGACGACGCCAAGGCCGTCATCCAGGAGCTGATGCTCCTGGTCCCGGAGCCCGACCTGCCCTCGGAGAAGAAGGCCTGGGCCAAGCGGAGGGCCTTCCTGATCGAGTTCGTGAAGGAGCTGGGCAAGAAGTAGAGCACGCAGTAGGGTACTCTGTTAGGGTGTGGGCTCGATTCCCGAGTCCCCCCTGAGGAGGTCCCTATGCGACTCATGCTCTTGGCAGCCCTGCTGCTGACCCTGGGGCTGGCGGGCTGTCAGGCCTGTCCCAGCTCCACGCCCTACGGTGCCGCACCCGGTGCGACCGACATCTTCGGCAACCCCTGCGGGAAGCCGGTCTACGAGGTGCCGGCATGCCCGGGTGACGGCCCGCTCGGCGCTGTCAACGACTTCTTCTCCGATCTGCACGACGACATCTTCGGCTGCACCAAGCCGGCTCCCGCTCCGAACCAGGTCGTGGCGGCCGTGCCGCCTCCGGCCGCTGCACCGTCCCAGTGGGGACCGTGCGGCGAACCGCCTGCCAACGCCAAGCCCGGCGAGAACTGGTGCTGCGTGCTCGTACAGCCGGCTGCGGCCGCTCCCCTGCAGGTGGACGTCTGCGTCCCGGTAGCCGCGGTCTACGGCACCGAGGAGTTCCAGGTGCTCGTCGCACCGGCTCGCACCGAGTGGAGGCGGATCGACTGCGCGAGCGCAGGTCCGGACAGCGAGTGCTGGCAGCTGGTGGAAGTCCCGGCCGTCTACGAGACGCGAACCCGCCAGGTCGTCGTGGCACCCGCCAGCGTGCGGCACGAGACCAAGCTGGTGCCGCAGGCTGCGCCTCCCCCGTTCTGGGAGTGGCGCAAGGTCGACGACTGCTCGCCTCCGCCGGCCGCTGGCCTCGGAGCACCGCCTGCGGGCGACTGCGACTGATGGCCTTCGACTTCACGAGGCCGCTCGGCTTCCTGCCGGGCTTCCGTCGACCTGACGAAGAGGTGTTCGACGTACCGCTCGGGGCATCACCGGTGCCCCGGCGGTTCCGTCTGGTGGAGGCCTATCCGGACTCCTTCCAGGCTGCCGTCGAAGACCAACGCCAGACGAGTTCGTGCGTGGGCAACGCGTGCGTCTCGCTCATGGAGTTCCTCTGGCACCGCAAGACGAGTGTCTGGGCGAACTTCAGCCGGATGATGGCGTACTACTGGGCTCGCCTGGTACGTGGCTGGGAGAAGAAGGACGTCGGCTCGTTCATCGGCGACTGCGTGAACCAGATGGTACTGCGCGGTCTCTCGCTCGAGTCGTACTGGCGGTTCCGTGAGGAACTGCTCTTCGTCCACCCGGACCAGGATGCGGTCGCCCAGGCTGCGAGGCACAAGGCGCTGAGGCCTCTGCGCGTGCCGCGCAACCAGGTGTGGAACGTCCTGTCTGGCAATGGCGATCCGGCGCGTGCGCGCCCTGTCGTCATCGGCATCACGGTGTACAACGAGCGTGTCTTCGGGAGCCAGGCGGTCCGCACCGGCGAGATCGCACTGCCCCGTGGGTACGGCGGCCGCATCACCGACACGTTCGGTGGTGGCCACGCCATCATGCTGGCCGGCTACGACCTCGACGAGGAGTGGGGCGAGGGCCCCAACAGCTGGAGCCGCAGGTGGGGCACTGGAAGCCCCACGGGCCGGCCTGGCTGGTTCCGCGTGCACCGCAAGTACATCGAGGACCCGAACCTCTCGAGCGACTTCTGGACGTTCGAGGACGTGGAGGTGGGACAAGCGGCATGAAGACCTCCAGGATCCTCTCCCTAATCACCCTCGTTCTCCTCGTGCTCCCCGGATGCACGGCGAGGCGAGTGGTCTACCCG
>QJVU01000543.1 GCA_003235605.1 Planctomycetota bacterium
GCTGTCGCCGTAGGTGACGATCTCCACCTTGTGGCCGACGTGGTCGATGAGGTCGCGGAAGATCGTCCCGCTAGAGCTGAGGTCGATGGCCATTACTCCTCCTCCTCGTCGGTCATGAAGAGGTCGTGGTCGCTGACGCCGGGCACGAAGCCCTCGACCGGTTCGGTGATCTGCTTGGTGCAGAGGGAGTTGCCCGAACAGGCGTCGCGGGCGATCTCTTCGAGATTCATCAGCTGGACGGACTCGTCGTCGCTGTAGATCTCGATGGTCGTCTTCCAGAGCTTGGGCATCAGAGCTTGTCCCTCGGCATGTCCAGAGCGGTCGTGCTGTCCCAGAGCGTCTTGTACTGGATGCCGCGGAAGAGCGTCGGCATCTCCTTCTCCATGATCCGGGCGATCTGGATGTAGATCTCCCGGATGGCCGCCTCGGCATGCTCGTTGGCGCGCAGGACGAGGCAGTTCCAGATGGCCCGCGGGTTCGCGGACATCGTCATGATGGCCTCGGTGCCGATCGGGAGGACGTCGCGGGCAGCCCCACGGGCTGCCTTGCGAAGCATCCTGGTCAACCCGCGGGTGCCGTGTTCGAGCAGGAGCTTGCCCTCGAGCTGCGGATCGAGCTGGAGCTTCTTCGCGAGCTCGGTGTGGATCCTATCCACGAGTAGCTTGTAGATGGCGACCGCTGATTCGTAGGCGTCCCGCATGTGGGCAGCGATCGTGCCATCGCCCAGATGGTGCATCGGGGCCAGGCTGAAGCCCGGGTCCCAAGTGCCCTCCTCCTCCTCACGCTCGAAGTCGCAGTAGCGCGTGGAGAGCTGGCTGTAGGCCCAGCCAACTCGATGGCGGACCTGCTCGTGGCTGAAGCCGCGGCCGGCTCCGACGACCAGGAAGTTGAAGACCGGGTGTTCCGTCACGGACCCGTGCGCGGGTCCGGGAATGAACTCTCCCGTTTCGGGGTTGCGGCCCAGCAGGTTGTCGAGGTACTCGGCGTTGCTCTTGCTGCCGGCTTTCTTGCCGAAGGACATGTAGCAGCAGCGGCCAGCCAGTTCGACCAGCTGCTCGGCATCCGTCGGCGGGGTATGACCAGCAAACTGGCTTGTCCCGGCAGATCCTCTGACGGTCAGTTTGCCATCGGTCATGTCTTGTGTGGGCCACTGCAGGCCGTTGTCCTGCAGGAAGGCGGCGATGCCCTCGATGTTCAAGGCGGTGCGGCCCACCAAGTAGACCTTACCCTTCTGTGTGATCCTCATCCTCGAACTCCTCCCAGTCGTACTGTGGCCTGCAGGACGCTGCGTCGAAGCGAACGTCCCAGAGCTTGTCGTAGGCCTCCTGCTTGGCTTCTGTCAGAGGCTTGTCGGTCTCGATGAACCCCAGAGGGATCCGCTTGAAGTCCTCGCCGACGGCCGTGAGATGGACGCGGAGCATTACCAGCTCACCCAGATGAGGTAGATCTTGTGCTTCTGGAGGACCTCGAGGTGTTTGAGCCACTGCTGAAAGACAGCCATGTCGTCGGGATCTCCGCTGCTGTCTTGGCATTCAGTGGCCCACTCGGTCAACTGACTGACGTCGTAGATGCACTCCCCATCTTCGTGGGAGTACATGGCGTCCGGCCCGTCGTTCTCGCGGATGTGCTCGAAGAGAGAGCGGAGGCCCTTCTCGGCCTCCAGTGCTTCGTCTTCGTTCTCGATCCGCTGCCCGAGGTCAATCAGACAGTCGTAGGAGAGGCTCACGAGTTGTCCTCCTCGTCTTCGTCTTCGTCCGGCTCGTCCTCCTCGCGGATGACCTTCTTCGCCCGCTTCCGCCATTCGCCGAACCACTCGACGAGATCCCCGCCATTGACGGGTTCGTCGGGGTCGTCGAACTCCGGCCAGGCGTCGACGGCCTCCACGAGGAGGTCGTGCTCGGTCTCGGCCATCAGCGGACCGCCGGCTTCCAGAAGGTGTCGCCGTCCTTGCGCTCCTGGACGGCCGCGGCCGTCGCCTTGATGCAGTCCGCCAGGTGGGCGTGGATCGGCATCTGGTGCTTGTAGTACGGCGACAGCATGCTGATCTGCCAGACGTGCACGTCGCCGACGCCGCTGCCGAGATCCTTCATGAAGGCCATCAGGCGGTTCGCCGCGATGTCACGGCCGGTGCGCCGGCAGAAGTTGTCGCCCTCGCCTACCAGGGCCACGGCGACCAGCAGATCGGTGGCACGCTGGTAGTAGCAGACCGTCGCCTCGATGCCCCAGGCCGCGAGCTCCAGGAAGGGCAGAGGGCGCTTGACGCCGGGCAATCTCGGCATCTGGCCGTTCTCGATCGGGATCTCGACGGCGACCGCATGGTCGTTCTTCTGCTTCCCCATCATCTTCAGGACCTGGATCGCCCTGCGGTCCTTCTCGGTCATGGGCGAGACATGGCCGAAGCGGAACCCCATGTCGATGCACTCGTCCATGAACTCGCGGTGCAGCGACAGCTGCAACTCGCGGTCCCTGCGCTCGACGACACGACGCTCCTGGCGTAGTGCGATGCGCTCCTGGGCCTCCGGGGGAATCTGACTTGTCTGCTGGTCCACCGGTCTATACCTCCTTGGCGGGTCCGTACTTGCGGATCTCTTCGAGAACTTCGGGGCGGGGATCGAAGGTTCCTGCTGCCAGGAAGACCTCGTGATCCATGTGTCGTAGGGAGAGGATTGCTTGAACCGACCCGGGGTTCGCAGCGATGACTTCCAGCACCTTCTCTGCCTTCTCGATGTCGGCAACAACGATGCCCACATGTTCGGGCTGGATGTGCATTGAGTAAGCGCCGAGGTGCTCCAGTGCCAAGGCGCGGTTCTGATCTTCGGACATCGGAGCGATTGCAGGCAGTTCGCTGGGCGGCTGGATGAACGAGACGACGTCGCCCTGTTCCTTCACGGCCTTCCTCTGGGCCTTGAGGGTGTCTCCCAGGCTGACGAGCATCTGGTTGCGCTCACCCAGGGAGTCAGCTGCGCCGGACATGATCAAGGCTTCCAAGGTCCGCTTGGTCAGCCCGACGCGTACGGCATGGTGGACCAGGTTCACGTAGTCCGTGAACTGGCCTCCGGCCATCTTGCGGGCCAGGATCACCTTGGAGGCCATCGTGCCCACGCCCTTGATGACGCAGAGGCCCACGCGAACAGCGTGGCCCTCGATCGTGCAGGGATCCTCGGACTTGTTCACGTCGGCATCGAGAACCTCGATACCGAGGCGGTTGCACTCGTCGATGTAACGACGGAGCTTCAGCTCGCTGCGAGTCTTCTTCTTGACGAAGTCTCGCAGCTCCGGCGGCGTATAGCCGGCGGCGCTGCTCAAGCAGGAGCCCATGAACTGTGCCGGCCTGTAGACCTTGGCCCACATCGTCTGGTAGGTGATGAGGGCGTAGGCGACCGAGTGCGACTTGTTGAAGCCGTACCTGGCGAACGTCTCGATCGTGTGCCAGATGTGTTCTGCCGTCTGCTGATCGCAGCCGCTGAACTCCTGGGCTCGCTCGATGAAGCGCAGGTCCTTCTTCACCTTCGCCACGACCTCGGGGATCTTCTTGCCCACGCCCTTGCGGAGTGTGTCTGCCTCAGGGCCGGTGAAGCCGCAGAGTGCCTGCGACATCTTCATGATCTGCTCCTGGTAGACCAGGATGCCCAGGGTCGGCTCCAGCACCTTGGCGCAAGAGGGGTGCGGGTACGTGATGTCCTCGCGTCCCTGCTTGCGGAGCACGAAGTGGTCCACCATGGAGAGCCCCGCGTCGTCGCGGAAGTCCATGGGACCAGGTCGGTAGAGCGCCAGGATGGCCGAGAGGTCCTCGATCGAGGTAGGCCGGACTCGCATGCACAGCTCGCGCATGCCGCCGGACTCGATCTGGAAGGCCCCCACGGTGCGGCCGGCTTGGATCATCTGGTAGACCGCGGGGTCGTCAGGGACGACCTCTGCGGCCAGGTCCAGCCCTCCGACCCTCGACAGGATCGTCAGGGTG
>QJVU01000234.1 GCA_003235605.1 Planctomycetota bacterium
CTGGTAGAGTGGAAGCTCTCCAAGCAGTAGCGTCATGCGATCCTCCCGGTGTGTCCTGTTGGTCCTGGCCGTTGGTCATCTCTGGGCAACGCTGGCAGCGCAGAAGCCCTCCCGTGCCAGCGGCAAGGCTGCCCGTCCCAAGGTCGCCTGGGTCCAGACGATCTCGTCGCCCTCGTTCGGAGCTGCCGCGGTTGCCGATATCGACGACGATGGACGCCTGGAGGTGGCGTTCGGAACCTATTTCGGAGACAACTCGGTCCGGGTCCTGAACGGTGAGGACGGCAGCGAATACTGGCGCTATGACGCGGGCAATGCCTGCCTGGACGCCTCACTGCGGTTCAGCGACCTCGACGGTGACGGCAGGTTGGAGCTGGTGGTGCCGGTGTCGAACAAGGGCTGGCTGCTGGCCTTCGACGCCAAATCTGGCGACAAGCTGTGGAAGTACGGAACGCAGCCCATCGAGTGCACCGACACCCCACCCGCTGTCCTCGACGCCGACGGTGACGGGGAGGTCGAGGTCGTCTACGGAACCTTCAAGGGCCGACTGCACGTGATCGCCGGCAAGACCGGCACCAAGAAACGCGTCTACGATGTCGTCTCCCACTTCGTGCAGTCTGGGCCCGTCGTGCATGACCTCAACGGGGATGGCACCAAGGACTACGTGTGTGCGACGTTCAAGGGTGACAACCGCGTCTACGCCGTGGATGGCAAGAGCGGCAAGCACCTGTGGCACTTCCAGGTGCCGGGCGATCACATGGGAATGTACCACGGCTGTTCCCTGGGAAACGTCACCAAGGATCGCGAACCCGAGCTGGTGATCGCCGCCTACGACGGCAAGGTCTACTGCCTCGCAGCAAGGGACGGCAAACAGCTCTGGGTCGCTGCCCCCGGGGATCGCTACTTCATGTCGCCGACCGTTCTGGCGGACATCGACCTCGACGGCAAGCTCGAGGTCATCGTCGCCAGCGAGCGGGCGACCGTGATCCGCGGAGATGGCAAGGTGCTCTGGAGCAAGTCCGCCACCAAGGGCGGCTGGGATGCGGTGACCCGAGGAGCCAGCATCGCGGACCTGGACGGGGACGGCAAGCCGGACATCGCGACGCTGTCGGGAACGGGCATGTTTCGTGTCTTCCGGGGGAAGGACGGCAAGCTGCTCTACGAGCTGGACGCCGCCACGCTCACCGAGAAGCCGATCCTGTCGAGCTCACACGGAATCACGATCGCCGACCTAACCGGAGACGGCAAGCTGGACGTGTTCTTCGTGGTCGGAGCAACCCGCCCGAAGAAGCACGGGCTTGCAGTGTGTCTGACAGGCTTTCGCGGTGCTGGCCGCGGCTGGTACATGCTGCGTCACGATCCGGGGAATACCGGCAACGCCAGCACCGAGCTGGACCAGACCCTTGTCGCGCGCATCGAGAGGCTGACGCCGTCGGGCAAGGCCGTCATGCGCCCGAACCGGCCCCCCCGTCACGAGCCGGAGAAGAGCTCCAAATGACCGGAGCACGGCCGTGAGAATCCTCCAGGCTGTAGCACAGGCTGTAGCCCTGTTCGTCGTGTCCCTCGCGATGGCTGGTTGTTCGACGTACGCAGCGGCTGGTATTCCGGAGATTTCGGCAGGGAGCGCAGTGGGACACACCGAGCTCGAGGGAGTCCGAATTGGCGCGCGGCCGTATCAGGACTTCGACGCTGCTCGAAGGATCTTTGGCCAGTCCCCGATGGAGAACGGCATCCTGCCGATCCTGCTCGTCGTGGAGAACACCTCGGAGATCGAGATCGAGCTGACACGGGTGCGCATCGAGCTCCAGATGGCAGACGGCAAGCGGTTGGAGCCGCTGGATCGGATGAGCGCCGCCAGAGAGGCTGCGGAGCTGGCAACGCCTCCCTTCCTTGGGGTGTTCCCTACCACGGACACCCGGGCCATGGTGCTGGACTGGGCCATCAAGTGCCTTCCCGACTCGCAGGTGTGCAAGCGGGGACGGGTCGTCCGCAGGTTCCTGTTCTATCCGGTCGGCAAGCCCTTCGCCGAGCACAACGCGGAACAGTGCGCGCTGATCGTCCCGTTCGAGCACGCGGACAGATCCAGGCGGCAGGCGGTGAAGATCCAGCTGAGCATCGAGAAGAGAAGACGGATGCCTGCTGCAGGGCAATCGGACGCCTTCGACTTCGACACGGGCTGATCTGGGGATTCCCGGTCTGCTGGCTGGCCTACCGCTGGAGCTTCTCGATCAACTCCACGAGCTGCTCCGGCTTCCCGGGTGTCACGGCGTTGAAGCGTACCTTGCCCTTCTTGTCGATCACCACCGACCACGGGGTACCACCGGTGCCGAAGCTGTGCATGAACACGCTGGTACGAGCACCATCGACGTGGCCGTCGTAGGCAAACGGGACCTTGATTCCGTGATCCTTGACCTCTTTCTCACCTCGCTTGGGTGTGTTCACGTTCTCTGCCTCCCACACGGTGTGGAGGTGGAACAGCACCACGTCCTTGGACTTCGCGAAGTGCTTCTCGAGCTCCTTGTGCACGGGGAACCCCCGGCTCTTGCAGCCTGGTCACCAGCCTTGGAAAGCATGGATCACGACGATCTTGCCCTTGGTGTTCTGGCGTGTCGGTGGCTTCTGCTTTCTGCCGAGATTGCCCCAGGAGTAGGCGTGCCACTCGGGCGCCTCGAAACCGGTGGAGCTCCTGGTGCGTTGTTTCAGGAAGTCTCCCTTGTACTTGCTGCGCTCGACAACCGTGGCGGTGCCCGAGTACCGCTTCTTCTTTCTCTTGTAATCGAACGAGACCTTGGTGCCCGGATCGAGGGCCTGCAAGGCATCGTCGAGCTGCATCGGATTGTCGAGCTTCACCTCGGAGACCCTCGTCAGGATGTCACCCACCTTGATACCAGCCCCCTCCGCCGGTGATTTCGGCAGCACGAGGAGCACCTCGAGGCCGCCCTTGACTGGTTCCGTGACGACGCCGAGGAGCACCTTGTTCTCACGACGGTTGCGGGGCTCCTGGGGGTGGACGGTACTGGAGCAGACGGCGAGCACGAGCGTGAGGAGAGTCCAATTGGCCATGACCGGAGAGTAACAAGGTCTCGCGTCCTCGGCGATCTCCGTCCATCCAGGCAAAGTTCCCGGGCGCATTGTGCTCTACAATTCACAAGCGTTTCGTGTTCCATCTTCCCTCAGCGAAGGAGATCGAGGCGCTGCCCACGCCGCTGCGCGTGTTGGTGAGCGGTTGCCTGGCCGGCGACCTCTGTGGTCATGACGGCACCAGCTTCGGCGAGCACCCTCTGATAGCGGGGCTGCTGGCCCTCCCTCTGGTGCGCGCGTTCCGCTTCTGTCCCGAGGACTTCTCTTTCGGCACGCCGCGGGAGGTGTGCAACGTCCATCGCGGCGACGGCCATGACGTCCTCGCCGGCCGCGCGCGGGTGCTGACACACTCGGGCGAGGACTGGACGGATGGAATGGTCGCCGCCGCCCGGGAGATGCTGAGTGTTGCCCGGACGCATGATGTCCATCTCGCCATCCTGTTGGACATCAGCGCGGCCTGCGGCTCGCAGGTGATCTACGACGGCCATCGCGACGACAAACGCTACCGGAAGGGCCCCGGCGTCTGCGCGGCGCTCCTCATCCAGAGCGGCATCAAGGTCATCAGCCAGCGAGACTATCGATCTCTTGGCCTGCTGCGACGCAAGCTGGACCCGGGGTACGCACTCGACGAGACGGCAACAGATCACCACGAGACGGCGTGGTACCGGGACTATTTCTCAGCTTGACCGCTTTCTGACTCGTTGCAGCAGGGTGTCCATGCTCCACGCCCCGCCACCGGCTGCGGCGAGAAACAGGAACACGAAGCAGTAGAGCACCGCGAGCTCTCCCTTGTTCAGGAGCGGCCAGAAGCCCTTGCCGGCATGAGCCTGGAAGTAGGCGACTGCCATCATTCCCGAGAGCAGGAAGGCGACGGGACGAG
>QJVU01000287.1 GCA_003235605.1 Planctomycetota bacterium
GATGACGTGGGATGACTACCAGGCTGGCAACAAATCTGACCTCCACATCGACGAGCAGTTCGCCAACCTTCTGCGGTTCCTGGAAGGGCCGGGTAGGAGGCACAGATCTTTCAAGGGCCGCGACTTCGTCCTCGACTACATGAGGGAGTCGGCACGGGCCGTGGAGAAGTACTGGGAGGAGAACCCTGGGGAGACACCGGAAGCCCTGCGCGAGGCGGAGAAGGCAGCGAAGGACCAGAAGCAGGACGAGAAGCAGCGCAAGGCCGCGGCCGAGAAGCGCAGCAAGGCCGAAGGCAAGCGACGCACCGCCACCCTCAGGATGGTCAACGCCAGGCTCTGCAACTGGAGCGAAGCGGAGTGGGACAGCCTGAACAAGGCCTACGCGAGGTTCTGCCGGTGATGCGGTCCGTGGTCCTGGCGGTGCTCTGCGCCGCCGCGCTGGCACCCGCTCAGACGCGCCACGAAGACCCCGGCCATGGCTTTTCCTTCGAGGTGCCCAAGCGCTTCAAGCGCTTGCCGGTAGAAAAGGACCGGCACTGTGTCCTGGCCCACTACATCTCCACCAGGGAGTACCCCATTCCGGGGGTGCGGTGGTGGGGCCACCGGCCGAGCATCCGGGTCTTGCACCTGCCCAAGCGCAAGCCCGCAGCGGTGGAGGCGGGCGACGGCAAGAGCTCTGGCAAGAGCGGCGGCAAGAGCGGCGGCAAGAGCGGCGGCAAGAGCGGTGGCGAGAGCGGCGGCAAGAGCGAGGCAGGGCTCTACCACGACCTCGCCTACGCCGACTACCGCGACTACCTGGTTCGCAATCTGTCCGGCCAGATCCAGTTCGAGCGCTCCAACAAGACCGAAGCCGGCGGGCTGGCGTGCACCAAGCTCGCGATCCGGCGCCACGAGGAACGACGCGCCTACTGCCTGGAGGCCTGGATCTTCGAACGCGGTGACCAGACCTACGCCATCGAGGTGATGGTCCTCGAGGAACATCGGGACAAGACGTGGCCGGAGCTGGGCCGCTGCCTGGAGAGCTTCCGGCTGGCCAGCGAGGCACCGCAGCCTCCCCCCAGCGGTCTCTCCACGCCTCTGTGGCGCCGGGACCCGGCCCGCTGGCGGGAGCTGAAACCGGAGCAGCGTGCCACGTTGCGCCGCGCTTTCGAGGAGGAATTGCACGAGCATGTCCAAAAGCAGCTGTTGCCCGATTGGCGTGTGGAACGAACCGACAGCTGCCTGATCGTCACCGACTCCAAGTCCCGCTACGTGAGCGCTGCCAAGGTGGCTGCCCAGCATTGTCGAGAGTGGCTGGAGTCGGTGTTCGGGAACGTCAGCGACGAGGCCGTCATGAGGCCCGTGATCCGGATCTTCGACAGCCGCACCGACTACACCTACTACCGCATCCGTTCCCGCGAGGAGTTCCACTACGTGGAACCGATCCATGAGATCGTGGTGTGCTGCCGAGGTCAGGGGAGCGAAGTCGGAGACATGGAGGACCTGCACGCAGGCTTGTTGCACCACTACCTCAACAACAAGTCGCCCGGTCTGAGGCGGCACCTGCCCACATGGATGCAGGCCGGCCTCCAGCAGTACCTGCGCCTCTCGAGGGTGCGTGGCAGCCGCTGGGAACTGACCGCCAGCCCGGAGGAGAAGGACAGGATCCGCGACGCCGCCAGCCGCAAGCGTCTGCTCATGCCGTTGGCGATCATGACCCATGAGAACCTCCCCCTGAGAGAGGGGGATCCGGACCTGAACATCCAGCGCGGCCATCTGATCCGGTTCCTGTTGCACAAGAGCCGGGGCCGCAAGCTGATGCCCGAACTGTTGTCGAGGTACGCGAGAGCCGTCCGCGAAGCCCAGAGAGCCTTCCCACTGCCACCGCCCACCCTCGGGCGGGGCGACCCCGAGGGCGCCGAGAGGGAAGAGCGCGAGGAGCGTCGCAAGCAGGAGCGGCAGCTCCGCAAGGGCCTGCTCAAGGCCGTCAACGAGAACGTCCTGGACTTCACCCCCAAACAGTGGAAGGCCATCGACGCCGCCTGGCGCCGCGGGTAGGTCACGTAGACGTTTTCACGCTCGGCAATCCCGGCCGGCATCCCTTAGCCTCTGGCCGATGAGGAAGATCGCCACGCACTGGAAGATCCTGCTCTGGTTGCTAGCGGGTGTCATCGTCGGTGGCGTATTCCAGCTCGTGCTCGAGGCTCCTGCCTACTCGGGCCTCTCGGTCAGGGGCCATGCCGACCGCGACCACGTGGAGGTCACCGGGGCGCGCAAGCCCGCAGACCCGAAGCGCTTTGCTCGCGGCGACAAGCTGTGGGCGGTGGTGGTCCACCGGGGAGGCCCCGACGAGCAGCGCTGCCCGCTGACTTCACCTGCGGAGTTGGAGGCGGTCCTGCACGACTCCCAGGTCGGAGACATCCTGTGGTTCGAAGCCGGCGACGCGAAAGGGGGAACTCTCGTGCCCCTGACCCTGGTCATGGAGGCGAGCTCGCCGCGCGCGCAATGGGTGGCGCCCTTCGCCTTCATTGCCGACATCTTCATGGCGCTCCTGAAGATGTTGATCGTGCCGCTGGTGCTCACCTCGATCATCAGCGGTGTGGCGGGCGTCGGCCAGCTCACGGATCTGCGGCGCATGGGCCTGAAGATCTTCGCGTACTACATCAGCACCAGCCTGATCGCAGTGCTGGTGGGGCAGACGCTGGTGAACATCGTCCAGCCCGGAGACGGTGCGGCGCTGGGGCTGCCGCCCTCGTCGCTGAGGGAGGCGACGGAGGAGAGCCTGCTGGACGTCCTGCTGCGGATGGTGCCGCCGAACCTCTTCGACGCCCTGCGGGACAACGGCGCCATGCTGCAGATCATCTTCTTCGGCCTGCTCTTCGGCCTCTGCATAACGCGGGCTCCGAACCCTCACAAGGAGCGCATGACTTCGTTCTTCGGGTCCGCCTTCGAGGTGATGATGCGGGTGGCGGAGCTGGTCCTGAAGCTGATCCCGTACGGGGTCTTCTGCCTGATGGTGAAGGTCGTCGGCGAGTCCGGTTTCGCCCTGTTCGCGCCCCTCGCCAAGTACATGGTGATGGTGGCGGCTGGCCTGGTGATCCACGCGTGCGTAATCCTGCCGTCGATCCTGAGGGTCATGACCGGCATCAACCCGCTGGCCTGGATGCGCACGATGGGGCCTGCCCTGATGACGGCCTTCTCCGCCTCTTCGTCCTCCATGACCCTGCCCGTCACCCTGGAGTGCGTAGAGAAGCGCGGCGGCATCAGCAACAAGACCTCGTCGTTCGTCTTGCCTCTGGGCGCCACCATCAACATGGACGGCACCGCCCTCTACGAGTGCTGCGGGGTGATCTTCCTGGCCCAGTACTACGCGAGCACCTCGGGATACGAGCTCACGTTCGTGCACCAGTTCCAGGTGGTGTTCCTGGCCCTGTTCGCGTCCATCGGAGCCGCCGGGATCCCCTCCGCGGGGCTGATCATGATGCTGACGATCCTCACCGCCCTGGGCCTGCCGACGGAAGGCGCGGTCATCCTGCTGGCCGTGGACCGTCCCCTGGACATGATGCGCACCGCGGTGAACGTCTGGAGCGACTCGGTGGGGGCGGCGGTCATTGCCAGCTCCGAGGGGGAGAAGTTCGGCGGCCCGATCCCGGCGGAGCAGACATGAAGAGAGTCACCTGCATCCAGGGGGACATCACGCGGCAGGACGTGGACGCCATCGTCAACGCAGCCAACACCGCGATGCGTGGCGGTGGGGGGGTGGACGGCGCCATCCACCGGGCCGCGGGACCGGGGCTCCTGGAGGAGTGCATCCGGAACCACCCGCACGGGTGTCCTGTGGGCGAGGCGCGCCTGACGTCGGGCCATGGCCTCCTGGCGCGCCACGTGATCCACACCGTGGGGCCGGTTTGGCGGGGCGGCAAGCATGGCGAGGCGAAGCTGCTGGCTGCGTGCCACAAGAACTCGATTGCCCTGGCA
>QJVU01000491.1 GCA_003235605.1 Planctomycetota bacterium
TACGGCGGGGGCGCTACCACACTCCCCACGGCACCTTCGAAACTCCGTGCTTCGCCCCCGTCGGGACCTACGCCACCATCAAGGGCCTGACCCCTGCGCTGCTCGCCGCCACCGGCACCGAGCTGATCCTGTGCAACTCCTACCACCTCGCCCAGCGCCCGGGCCACGAAAGGGTGCGGCGCCTCGGAGGCCTGCACCGCTTCATGGGCTGGAACGGGCCGATCCTCACGGACTCCGGCGGCTACCAGATCTTCTCCTTGGACGACAAATGCCGCGTCGACGACGACGGTGTGACGTTCCAGTCCGTCGTGGACGGCACCACCGTTCGCTTGACACCGGAGCGGGCACTGGAGATCCAGCGTGATCTGGGCCCGGACATCGCCATGGTCCTCGACCAATGTCCCCCGGCCGGCGCCGCGCCGGAAGTCATCCACGCCGCGCACCGACGGACCCTGGCCTGGGCGCGCCGAAGCCACGAGACGCACCAGACCTGGGGCGGCGCAGGTCGGGGCCAGGCATTGTTCGGCATCGTGCAGGGTGGCACCGATCCCGACCTGCGCGCAGAGGCAGCCCAGGCGCTGGCGGCCCTGTCGTTCGACGGCCTTGCCATCGGCGGCCTCTCGGTGGGCGAGACCAAGCCAGAGATGCGGCTGGCCCTCCAGAGCGCCGTGCCCCTGTTGCCCAAGGAGAAGGTGCGCTACCTGATGGGGGTCGGCCTGCCGGAGGATCTGGAAGACGCCACCCGCGCGGGGATCGACCTGTTCGACTGCGTCACCCCCACCCGCCACGGGCGCAACCACCAGGCGTTCACGCGAGCCGGCATCTTGAAGATGCGCAACCTCAAGCATGCCGAGGACGACGCGCCGTTGGACGCCGAGTGCAGCTGCCACACCTGCCGCAACTTCAGCCGCGCCTACCTGCGCCACCTGAGCGTGTGCGGCGAGATGCTGGGAGGTATCCTGCTGACGATCCACAACATCCACTACTTCCAGGACCTGATGGCCGACATCCGCCGCCGTGTGGAGCAGCCATGAAACCGACAACGGCAACGACTACAGCATCATGGCGTGGATTCACACCGTAGCCGATGGCGAAGCCAGGGGCCGGCTCGCGCAGATCTACCAAGCCGCCCGCGAGCGCGCCGGCCGGATCTACGGCATCGTGCGGCTGATGTCCCTGCAGCCGGACCTGCTGCACGCCTCCATGGGCTTCTACATGGCGAGCACCACCTCGCCGCACTCGCCGCTCCCCAGGTGGTTCCGCGAGCTGGTGGCAGTGTGGGTTTCCCGGCTGAACGACTGCTTCTATTGAGCCGAAGCCCACACCGAGGATCTCCGTGCCGAGATCCCGAAGGATTGGTCGGAGACCAGGCGCAACGGCCTGCTCGAGGCCGACCCCCGTCCCGTTCTCGAGCAGATCGACAAGAAGTTCGCCTTGCTCTTGGACTACTGCACCAAGGTCACAAACGCTCCCGCCAGTTGCACCAGGGAGGACGTGGACTCACTCCGCGCCGCTGATGCCACCGACGAGGAGATCCACGCCACCGTCCAGGTGTGCGCGTACTTCAACTACATCAACCGGGTGGCGGACGCGCTGGGGGTGGACTTGGAGCCCGAGATGAGGAAGCCGTGATCGACGAATGACCGCTACCTCCCGACCTTGAAAAAGGTCCTCGCCTCGATGGCGGGCAATGGAGATGCAACCAATTCCGTTCACTCCTTGATCCCGTGCGATGGAGCGCTAACAAGGACGATCCAGGAGGTGCCATGCTCAAGGGATTGCTCGCCGCTCTGCTCGGGGGACTGCTCCTCACTGGCTGGAACTACATCTCCTGGGAGGTGCTCGGCTTTCACCAACCCGTGTTCGCTCCCACCGCCCACGAGGACGCAGTGTTCGACGTTCTCAACAGCAACCTCGAAGTGTCCGGCGCGTACCTGTTGCCGCGAAGACCAAGCACCGTGGACGTCGTAGGTGCCGCCCGGACCGAGATCCTGGACCAGTGGAAGACGAGGCGCAGACAAGGCCCGGGGGTGTTCTTGTTCTACAGCAAGAAGGGCACCGATCCCGATGACCCAATGCGCCACGTGCTGACCCTGGCGGTCGCCTTCATGGCCTGCTTGCTGGTCGTCGTTCTGATGCTCACCCTGGAGCAGGGTTTGCCCGGTGCGATCGGCCGGATGGTCCTGGTGATACTGGCCGGTGCACTCACGACTGTCCCCCACTGGATGCACCTGATCTGGTTCAACGCTCCTGTGGAGTTCACCATCGTGGCCAGCCTCGACAGCCTCATCGGTTGGTTCTTCGCAAGCATCCCCATCTGCCTGTTGGTGAGACCCTTCCGCCACGTCTGACGTGATCCGGTGTGCGCCGCCGCCGCCAACTCCAAGCCGTGCGGGCGACCGCCCCTGGGCTTGAGGCTGCTGGCTCTGTGGTTCTTGATCCGGTTCGTCTGGGACGCCTGGATTCTCTACGACACCTTCCAGACTCCCGCGTTCTCGATCCCGAAGGCAGGAATCTGGGTGGTGCTGCTACCGCTCGCGTGGCTGCTGCCGCGCCAGCAACTCTGGGCGGTGTGCCTGGCGGGAGTCGTGTGTCTGTTCTGGTTGGGCTTTGCCGTCGCCCGTACCATCGGCCTCCTGATGCCGGGCGCGGCGCCTGCCAGCCCCTATCCGTGGGCAAACTGGGCGGCACTCCCAGCCCTGCTCTACCTGCTGCACCTGGCCCAGCGTTTCACCCCGACGCCACCGAACCGACCCGGGACGGCGGGGCATCGCGGGGAGTGATCTTTGCCAGACCAGTCGGCAAGCCCCGGCACCGGTTCGTATGCTGGGTAGGCTTGACCGGTCTCCGGCCTCCTCCCCCTTCCCTCTCCCCGCAGCCCCCGCCACTAGCCATGCGACATGCGGCCCCCCCCTCCCGGTTGGTCCCGGCTCTCCCGCTCCTGGTCGCGCTCGGCACCACCGCCACCGCCCCTGGCCAGGAGGCTGTGGAGCCTGCTTTCCATGTCGGCCACGTCCGCACCATCCCCTGGCGCCAGTTGGGCCCCGCCAACATGGGCGGTCGCATCACCGACATCGAGGTCTGTGGGGAACACAACAACACCTGGTACGTGGCGTCTGCTTCTGGGGGCCTGTTCAAGACCACCAACGCAGGGACCACCTGGACGCCGCTGTTCCAGTCGCAGAAGACCATCTCCATCGGCGATGTGGCGGTCGCGCCCTCGGATCCGAGCATCGTCTGGGTCGGGACCGGCGAGGAGAACGCCCGCAACTCGGTGGGGTGGGGCAACGGGATCTACAAATCCATCGACGGTGGCAAGACCTTCAAGCACATGGGGCTGGCGGCCAGCTTTCAGATCGGCCACATCGCCGTTCACCCGCAAAATCCCCGCGTGGTGTTCGTTGCAGCCCTGGGCAAGCTGTGGGGTGAAAACGAGGAACGTGGCGTGTTCCGCACCCACGACGGCGGCGCCACCTGGAAGAAGGTCCTGTTCGTCGACGACAAGACCGGCTGCATCGACGTGCGCATCGACCCGAACCGGCACAACGTGGTCTACGCGGCAATGTACGAGCGCAAGCGGGACATGTTCGACGGCAACGACCCCCTCGTACGGTTTGGAGCCAACGCCGGTTTATACCGCAGCGAGGACGGCGGGAACATCTGGAAGAAGATCCAGGGCGGCCTGCCCACCTGCCAGTACGGCCGTATCGGCCTGACCCTGTCCGGGCGCCGTGCCGGACGGCTGTTCGCGATCATCGAGACCGAGCGCAGCGGCTGGTCCACCGGCGAGTCTCGCGGCAGCCCGCGAACCGCCGGCTACGTCGGCGTCGAGAGCGAAGACCCCAAGGCAGGGGCTGGCGCCTACGTCGTGCGCGTCCTGGAGGGCAGCCCGGCGGAGGCGGCTGGCTTCAAGGCAGGAGACGTGCTCGTCCGGTTTGCCGACCAGAAGAT
>QJVU01000135.1 GCA_003235605.1 Planctomycetota bacterium
CCGCGATCGTCGCGACGACGCATCCATCCGCCCCCTGTACCACCAGCGGCACGACGCGATCAACCTCGCCACCTCGAGCCGTTCGAAGCCGTCTTCGGCCCCTTCAGCCCTTCACACACACGACCTGCCGCAGGGTGTGCACCACCTCCACCAGGTCCTTCTGGGCCTCCATCACACCGTCGATGTCCTTGTAGGCCGCCGGACTCTCGTCCAGGACGCCTGCATCCTTCCTGCACTCCACGTGGCGGGTGGCCTCCTCGTGGTCTTCGAGGCTGATCCTGCGCTTCGCCTCGCCCCGGGACATGACCCTGCCGGCGCCGTGGCTGCAACTTTCGAAGCTCTCGGGGTTGCCCAGTCCACGGACGATGTAGGACCGTGCCCCCATGCTGCCGGGGATGATGCCCATCTCTCCCTGACCGGCGCGCACCGCGCCCTTGCGGGTCACGAACACCTCCTCGCCGTAGTGCACCTCCCGGGTGACGTAGTTGTGGTGGCAGTTCACGACCAAGTCGGCGGTCCCGAACTTCGGCAGATTCTTGCTCTGCTGCAACGCTTCCAGGATCCGCTGCATCATCAGCTCGCGGTTCACCCGGGCGAACGCCTGCGCCCATTCCACCGCAAACACGTAGTCCTCGAAGTGCTGAGCCCCCTCCTGGAAGTAGGCCAGGTCCTGATCCGGCAGGTCGTGGAGGTGCTGTTTCATGTCCTTCTTGGCCAGCTGGATGAAGTGGGTGCCGATGCGGTTGCCAACGCCGCGGGAACCGCTGTGCAGCATCACCCAGACACGCTCCGCCTCGTCGAGACAGACCTCGATGAAGTGGTTGCCGCTGCCGAGCGTCGCCAACTGCTCGTAGGTGCGGCCCCTGTCCAGGGATGGGTGCCGCTCCACGATGCGATCGTACCCCCGGTGCAGCTTCCGCCACGCCTTCTCCACCACGGCCGGCGCGGTGCCGAAGGAACCGCGGTCGTTCTTGCCCCCGTGGTGGCTGCGGCCATGGGGCACGGTCCTCTCGATGGTCGTACGGACACCCCGCAGGCTATCTGGCAGGTCCGCAGCGTCGAGGGTGGTCCGCACCGCCATCATCCCACAGCCGATGTCCACCCCCACCGCCGCCGGGATGATCGCCTGGATGGTCGGAATCACGCTGCCCACGGTGGCGCCGATGCCCCAATGGACATCCGGCATGGCTGCCACCCACCTGTGCACGAAGGGCAACTGCGCCACGTTGCGCAGCTGCTTGAGCGCGTTGTCATCGACCTGGACGTTCCGGACCCAGGCCTTGACGGGGACACCTTCGGTCTGGTAGCGGACGTAGCCGGTCATTCTGAGAACGGGCGTGCTCGCGCTACAGCATCCGCCGCCCCGGCCAGCGGATGTTCACCCAGGTGTGCACATGGGGGTGGCCGCGGAAGTACCAGACCATCGCCGGGCCCTCGATCTGCCAGACGTCCCAGACACCGTCCCCGCCCACGTCCAGATTCTTGTAGAACGCCATGTGCAAGTTGTCGAAGCCGCCGGCCTCGACCATCTTCATGGACTCCTTGACGTCCTGCTCGCGGAACGGCGCCAGCAGGTCGACAAGCACCTTGCGCACCAACTGCTGCTGGTCCTTGGACAGGTCGCCGGCCCTGATGCCCGGCAGGCTCGTCTTCCTGCCGCTGAGCTCGACCGTCTTCTGTCCCTGCTCCCGTCGCGGATCGGAGCGGAGCGCGAGCTTCCGCTGCTTGCCGTCGAGGGATTTGAACACTTCGTTGGCGCGTCTCGCCTGGAACCAGTAGGCGTTGCCAGGATGGTCCGGCTTCTCGTAGAAGCTCTGGGCAGCGTGGCCGTAGAAGATCGGTCCACCAAAGGCGGCGCCCGCCACCGAGTCGCCGTCGCATCGCCGGGTGACATGGCGCCCGGTGAAGACGAACTCGAACTTGCCGCTGCCCGGCTCGCCGAACACGGCTACGGCACAGCGCCCGAAGCCGAAGCGGTCAGCCCCGCCGTTGTCATGCTCGATCTGCGCCATGACGGTGTCGACGTACCGGGGGCTGTGCAGACCCCTCACGATGTCGAAGACCATGGCCTGCTGCTCGCCGGTGAGGGAATCCACGGTGGCACGGGTGATGCGCCAGTTGTTCTCCACACGTTGCCGAAGGGGGTGATCGAAGGGGAACACCAACACCTTCTTCTGCTCGGCGGTGAGGGACTTGTAGAACCCGGCGACCAGGGTCTCGGAGTCCTTGGTGGTCTTCTGCTTCTTCTTACTTCCCTGCGGATCCTGCCAGGGGGTCACCGCTGGGAGCGGCAGGGGAACCAGCGAGGCTCCGGCCACCGCGACGGCGCCGCGCTTCATGAAGTCGCGCCGGCTCACACTCGCACAATCGGGACAGGTCTCGTTCACCATGAGACCCGGCATGATATCACCGTCAGTACCTCCTGCGTTCCCCCTTCTTCGGGTCCGGATGCCCCCAGCGCTGCGGTGTCTGGAAGCCAGGGGGCCGCGTCGTCGCACCGCGCCCGGCCTTGCTGGCCGCCTTCGTGTAGCGCTCCAGACGGGCGCCGAGATCCTTGACCACCGCGGGGTGCTTTGCAGCAAGGTCGTGCTGCTCCCGCTGATCCGTTGCGAGGTCGAACAGCTCCACGCGACCTTGGTCTCCGCCTCCGCGGACCAGCTTCCAGTCGCCGACTCGGATGGCACCGCCGCGGTCGCTGCAGCCCAACAGGATCTCCTCGTGGGGCGACGGTCTGCCGTCGGCGATCGTGGCCCAGACGTCCTTGCCGTCCAGGGGCTTGGTGCCGGCGGTCGAGGCACCCGCGAGACCTGCGAGGGTCGGCAGCATGTCGACGATGTGCAGGGGTGCGTTGACCACCGTTCCGGGTTTGAGCCTGCCGGGCCATGACACTACCGTGGGCACCCGCACCCCGCCCTCGTAGAGATTGCCCTTCCGACCCCTGAGGGGCGAGTTGTCGGCGGCGCCGCGGGCCCCGCGGCGGCCGGGGAGGCGGCTGGGGCCGCCATTGTCCGAGGTGAAGATGACCAGGGTGTCGTTGCGCATGCCGCGGCGGTCCAGGGCCTTCAGGATCGTGCCGACGGCATCGTCCAGGCAAGTGACCATCGCCGCGAACCTCCTGCGGTTCGGTCGGGGGATGCCCTCGTACATTTCGAGGTATCGCTGAGGGGCCTGCAGGGGCGTGTGCGGCGCGTTGAAGGGCACGTACAGGAACAGCGGCTTCCTGGTGTCGTGGCTCGTGATCAGCCGCACCGACTCCTTGGCGATCAGCTCCGTGGAATAGCCGGCCTCGTCCAGGGGCTTGTCGTCCCGGTTCCAGTCCTTGCCCTCTCCGCGGCGGTGCTCGAGGTAGTCGATGGCGCCGCAGTAGTGGCCGTACTGGTGGTCGAAACCCCGGGCCGTGGGCAGGTGCTTCGGCGTATGGTGGCCGAGGTGCCACTTGCCGCAGATCGCGGTTTCGTAGCCGGCTTCCTTGAGGATCTGTGGCAGGAGCCTCTCGTCGAGGCCGAGCCCCCACGGCTCCCAGGGCCGGATCACCCCCAGGTGCAAGCCGGTGCGGCTCGGGTAGCGCCCGGTCAGGAATGCTGCGCGGGTCGGGCTGCACACCTGCTGCACGTAGAACTGCTCGAGGCGGGTGCCCTCCTTGGCCAGTCTGTCGATGTTGGGTGTCTTGATCTCGCTGCCGTGAAACCCCACGTCCCGGAATCCAAGGTCATCGGCCAGGAGGAACACGATGTGAGGTGGCCCCGATCGCGAAGATGGTCTCGAGGCTTGTCCCGAGGGTTGTGTCGCGGGTTGTGTCGAGGATCGAGAGTCCTGGCAGCAGCCAGGACCGGGAACAGCCACAACGGCAGCCAGAAAGACAGCAAGGGTCGGCAGGGTTGTCATGGGCTACGGCCTCGCTGGCACATTGTAAGTAAAGTTGGAAAGAACCCCGGTGGCCGAGATC
>QJVU01000599.1 GCA_003235605.1 Planctomycetota bacterium
ACTTCGAGCGGGTTCGGGACAACGGCCTCGACGCCACGGCCAGGGTGGCAGCGAAGCGGCGCATTTTCTCTCGGCGCCGCAAGGCAGTCGCCCTCATCGAGGAGCTCAACCTCCAGGGCAAGAAGATCCAGCCCATGATCGATCTCCTGGAAGCCCGGATGTCCGAGATGCGCCGGCTGCAGAGGAAGCTGCAGAGCTACCGCGGAGCGCAGCTGAGGAATCCGATGGCCGTCGAGCTGCGCAAGCGGCTTGCGGACCTCGAAGTAGACGCTGTGGAGCCCCTTGGAAAGCTGGCCCGGCGCCTGCGCCTGGTGCGCGACGCCCATGCAGCCTACGAGGAGGCCAAGCGCAAGCTCAGCTCCGGCAACCTCCGGCTGGTGGTTTCCATCGCCAAGAAGTACCGGAACCGCGGGTTGTCGTTCCTCGACCTGATCCAGGAGGGCAACACCGGTCTCATGAAGGCCGTGGAGAAGTACGAGTACCGACGCGGCTACAAGTTCTCCACCTATGCCACGTGGTGGATCCGACAAGCCATAACCCGCTCGATCGCCGACCAGGCCCGAACCATCCGGATCCCGGTCCACATGATCGAGACCATGAGCAAGTTGCGCAACGTCACCAAGAAGCTCATCCAACAGAAGGGCCGCGAACCCACCATCGAGGAGGTTGCAGAGGCCGCCGAGGTCTCGGTGGAGGAGGCCAAGCGGGTGATGAAGATCAGCAAGCACCCCATTTCCCTGGATCGGCCCATCGGCGAGTCCGACGACTCCTACTTTGGAGACTTCATCGAGGACGAGGCCGTGGAGTCGCCGGTGTTGGCGGCAAGTCGGGAAATGCTCAAGGATCGGATCCAGAGCGTGTTGGGCACCCTGACCTTCCGCGAGAGGGAGATCATCAAGCTGCGCTACGGTATTGGCGATGGCTACACCTACACCCTGGAGGAGGTGGGTCGGATCTTCCGGGTGACAAGGGAGCGCGTGCGCCAGATCGAGGCGAAGGCGGTGCGGAAGCTCCAGCACCCGGTGCGAGCTCGCAAGCTGAATGGATTCCTGGACGGCTCGTCGGAGGGATAGAAAGCGGGATCGGCCAGCGGCAGGCTAGCAGAGCCTGGGGCACGGCCGGGACAGGGCTGCACCCCGGTGACAGGAGCGGACGCTCCCGGCCCGGTCCGGAAGAGACCGGGGGGCGGGGAGCGTGGCAGCGGGAATACGTTCCGTTGCAGCGCGCAGGACGCGCAGCTAGACTCCCCCGTCCCCCGAATCTGCGTGGCTGACATTGCATCCCCACGTCAAGAAGCTCCTGGAACTGCAGCAAGTCGACCAGAAGATCGCCCAACTTCGGCGTCAGCAGGAGAGCGTGCCCAGGGAGTCGGCCCAGCGGGAGAGCAAGCTGGAGGCGGTGCGCCACGCCGCCGCGGACTCGGCGCGGAGCCTGCAGGTGGCGGAGTTGCGCAGCCGTGAGGTCGATCTGGCCGTCAAGCAGTCGGACGAGGAGCTGAAGAACCTGGAGCTCAAGCTCAATAGGATCAAGAACAACGCTGAGTACCAGGCCATCCTGTTCCAGATCGAGTCCGTCAAGAAGGAGCGGAGTGCCGTGGAGGACGAGGGAATGCGACTCCTCGAGCAGATGGATGTCCTCAAGACCGCCTCGGATCGCGCCAGGACGACCCTGGCCGATGAAGAACGGGTGTTCGAGGAGTTCCGGGTCAAAGCGCAGCACCTGCTGGCGGAAAAGCAGGTCGAGATCGAGCGGGTCTCGAGTGGCCGCGAGGGCCTTCTGGAGGGCCTCCCGCCCGAGCTTCTGGAAGAGTACGAAAGACTGTTTGCGGTGCGTGATGGGTTGGCGGTCTGCGCGGTGGAGGGTCAGTTCTGTCAGGGCTGTTACACCAACATCACCATGAATGACCTGGCAAAGCTCTCCGGCGGTCGTTCGGTGGTCCAGTGCGGCTCGTGCCAACGAATCCTCTACCTGGCGGATTGAAGGGGTCTCGTCCATGAGCCGCGCGATCCACCCGGTTGTGGTCGGCACCGCGGGTCACATCGACCATGGCAAGAGCACCCTGGTACGGGCTCTGACCGGCGTCGACCCTGACCGCCTCAAGGAGGAGAAAGAACGTGGTCTGACCATCGATCTCGGTTTTGCGCCACTGGTGCTGCCGGACGGTCGTCTGATGGGGATCGTGGATGTGCCGGGACATGAGCGGTTCGTGCGCAACATGGTGGCAGGAAGCACGGCCCTTGACATCGCGATCCTGGTCGTGGCGGCGGACGATGGCGTCATGCCACAGACGCGGGAGCACCTCGACATCATCCGCCTTCTCGGGGTGAGCCAAGGTCTCGTAGCCTTGTCGAAGGTCGACCTCGTCGACAAGGAGCTCGTGGACCTTGCAGAGCAGGATGTGCGCGAGGTTCTCATTGGCACTCCGCTGGCCGATGCCGAGATCCTGCGAATCAGCGCGGTCACGGGTGAGGGAGTGGAGACCTTCCGGGCCAAGCTGGCAGAGCTTGCGGCCAGGACGCCTCCCCGCAGCCACGAAGGCCCGTTCCGCATGGCCATCCAACGCGTCTTCCAGCTCAAGGGGATTGGCACGGTGGTGACCGGCATCCCGGTCTCAGGTGAGCTCAGAATCGGCGACAGTGTCGAGTTCCTGCCGGGTGGCAGGGTATCGAAGGTTCGAGCCATTCAGGCCTACAAAGGCGCGGTGGACCATGCCGTGGCCGGCCACAGCACGGCACTGTCGGTACCTGATGTCAAGGTGTCGCAACTGCACCGCGGCCTCGTGGCCGCAGCTCCGGGCGTGTTTCGTGCCGGTGACACGATCGATGTCGAGCTGACCCTGCTGGAGACGTCCGAGACCCTTCAGCACCGAGCTCCGATCCGGTTCCACACCGGCACCTCCGAGACCAGGGGCCTGTTGATCTTGCTGCAACAGGAAGAGATCACGCCTGGCACCTCGGTGGTCGCGCGGCTGTCCCTGGACCGCTCGGTGTGTGCGGTCTACGGCGACCGCTACCTCCTGCGGCTGCAGAACCCCGTTCGCACGGTAGGAGGTGGCCGCGTGCTCCGCGTGACCGAGACCGGGGGCCGCTATCGGCGCAGGGTGCTGGGCGATGAGCTCGCACGCCTCGTTGAAGCCGGCCCTAGCGTCGAGAACCGCATCCTCGAGGAACTCCATCGCGCCAGCGTCGATGGCCGGACGCCACAGGAGTTGGCAGCCGCCCTGGGAGTCGACGCTGCGGAGGTATCAGAGATGTTGGCGGAGTTGCCCGATGTGCACGTGCACGTGAAGGCAGGGCGGGCCTTCCTGGCGGAAACCGTGGAAGATGGCAAGGCACTGGTGCGCCGCTCGGTGGAGCGCATCCTGAGGAACAAGTCGCTGGCCGCGTCTATCCAACGATCCCAGCTGGCGACAAGCAAGTCGTTGCCTGCGCCCCTCTTGGCCGCCGCACTGGCGGCGATGCAGGCTGCAGGAGAGATCCGCTCGTCCGCGCACGGGCGGATGCTGTTCCCAGAGCGATTGAAACCGCTGTCGGAGACTGACAAGGCTGCCCTCGACCGGTTGATCAACCTGACCCGCGAACGCGGATTCCGCCCCCCTCAGCTGCAGGAGCTCGCGGACGAGTCTGGTCAACCGAGAAAGCAGGTCGAGGGGCTGGTGGCCCGCGCCGTCGACGAAGGCCACATCGAGCAGGTCGGCGAACACCTCTACGCCGCAAGCGTCATTCGGCGCGCGCTCGTGGAGATCTACAACAACTGCATGGCTCATGACGAGGAGCTGGTCATTCCCCTGTTGCGGGATGCTCTCGGCACCAGCCGAAAGTACCTGATCCCGTTGCTGGAGTACGTGGACAGCCTGGGGATGACCCGACTGCGCGGGGGAGTCCGCCGATTGCTGCCGACTTCGGCGGTGTGTCAGCAGATCGCCGCTGCCATCGAGACAATCT
>QJVU01000385.1 GCA_003235605.1 Planctomycetota bacterium
CCGCTGGGGATAGCACCCGGTCAGCAGGGCGGCTCGTGAGGGTGAACAGGTGCTGGCTGCGACATAGAAGTCCGTGAACCGCATGCCGTTGGCTGCCAGCCAATCGATGTTGGGCGTGGTGAAGTCCTGGGCACCCTGGAAACCCACATCACCGTAGCCGAGGTCATCGGTGAAGATCAGGACCACGTTCGGACGTCGTCTGTCCGACGTGGAACGCCGCACCTGGTCCGAGGCCTGGGACGACGAGGACGAGGAGAACGAGGAGGAGGCCTTGTTGCCGCAGCCGGCCACGATGCCGACGCAGAGGCAGATGGCCGCCGCAGCCAGGGGTGTTCTTGCCATCAGCTACCAGCATAGGGCCTGAGAGGCCCATGGTGGCCACAATTCGTATAAAGCCCCCGAAGGGTGCTACCTCGGTTGCCCCGGCGGCCTGACTCCGGATCCAACGATCCGCTTGCCGTCCCTCGTGTCGCCCAGATCGCTGCGTGCCAGGGAGCATAGTTCCAGGAGTCTTTCCATGACCGCCGGATGTTCGGCGCGAACGTCGTTGGTCTCGCCGATGTCTGCCTCCAGGTCGAACAACGAGAGCCCGATGGTTCGTGTTTCCATCCGGACGGCCGCCGGAGTCCCCTGAACGGAGCTGTAATCGTGGGGCAGGTGCAGCTTGAAGCGACCCACTCGCACCGCCTGGAGCTGGCTGCGCCGGTAGTAGAAGAACGGGTGTTCCGCCGCGCCGGAAAGCTCGTTACCCAGAAGCAACGTGCTCACGTCCCGGCCGTCGATCTTGCGGTCGGGAAGCGTTCCGCCGCAAAGGGCGGTGATCGTCGGTAGCAGGTCCATGGACGTGACCATCGTGCGACAAACCTGACCGGCGCGGATCTTCGCTGGCCAGCGCATCACGCAAGGCACCCGGTGTCCGCCCTCGAAGGACGTGGCCTTGCCTTCCCGCAGAGGTGCGGCGCTGCCGCCGTTGACCCCCTGGATGAGCCATGGTCCGTTGTCGGAGGTGAAGATCACCAGCGTGTTGTTGGTGAGCTTCTGGCGGTCCAGCTCTGCCAGTACCTGGCCTACGGACCAGTCGATCTCCTCGATCACGTCACCGTAGATTCCCCGCCGGGTCTTGCCTCGAAACCTGTCACTGGCAAACAGCGGCACGTGAGGGAACGTGTGGGCGAGGTAGAGGAAGAACGGCTTGTCCTTCTGGCGGCGAATGAAGCTCAAAGCCTCGTCGGTATAGCGGCGGGTGAGAGTGGCTTGGTCCGGGTCGGTCTCGATCACCTCGGCACCGCGCATCAGCGGCAGGGGCGGATAGCGGTCGCCGTTGCCTGGAGCCATGTCATTGGAGTAGGGCAGACCAAACCACTCGTCGAAGCCGTGCGCGGGCGGCAGGAACTTCGGCGCGTGTCCGAGGTGCCACTTGCCCACGGCAGCGGTGGCATATCCTTCTGCCTTGAGGATCTCTGCGATGGTGAGCTCGTCGTCGTGGAGGCCGACCCGGTCCCAGGGGAACAGCACTGCAGGAAGGCCCACGCGCTGCGGATAGCATCCGGTGAGAAGGGCGGCCCGGGAAGGCGTACAGGCGCTGGCAGCCACGTAGAAGTCGGTGAACTGCATCCCTTCTGCTGCCATCCGGTCGATGTTGGGCGTGCTGAAGCCACGGGCACCTTGATAGCCCACGTCGCCATAGCCCTGGTCGTCCGTGAAGACGACGATGACGTTCGGACGGGCCCTGGATGCACTGGCGTCCGAGACTCGAGTTGCGCGCGAAGAAGTGTGGCAACCAGCCAGGATGCCGAGGATGCAAGCGCAAGCCCGAACAGAAGAGCCGATGGCCGCTGCCCGACCTGTCCTTGCCATGGTGTGGCTACCTGACCCGCCCAGGGGGCCTGACGCCGGTCCCCTTCTGCTCGCCGTCCCCGAGGTCCAGGCGAGCCTCGTCGCACAGCGCCAGGAGATTGCTGACGATTCCCGGATGCTGGGCGGCGACGTTGTTGGTTTCGCCGATGTCCGCCTCGAGGTCGAACAGTGAGAGATCGATCCGTCTGATGGCAGGAAGCCCGGTAGAACCATGGCCTGCGAGGAGTGCGCCATCGATGCTGCCGTAGTCGTGGGGGATGTGCAGCTTGTAGCGCCCCACCCGCACCGCCTGGAGCTGGTCATAGATGAAGAAGAAGAAGGGATGTTGCGCTGCCCCGGCCAGGTCCTCGCCCTGGAGCAGCTGGCTCACGTCCCGGCCGTCGATCCTGCGGTTGGCAGACAGCGTGCCCCCGCAAAGCGTGGTGATCGTCGGCAGCAGGTCCATCGCCGTAGCCATTGTCGTGCAGATTCGCCCTGCGGGGATTTCTGCCGGCCAGAGCATCACACAGGGTACTCGGTGTCCTCCCTCGAACGTCGTGAGCTTGCCCTCGCGCAATGGTCCCGCGCTGCCGCCGTGCGCCCCTTGGATCAGCCACGGTCCGTTGTCGGAGGTGAAGATGACCAAGGTGTTGTCGGCGATGTCCTGGCGCCGGAGCTCTGCCAACACCTGGCCCACCGACCAGTCCAGCTCCTCGATCACATCGCCGTAGGTTCCGCGCCGGGTGCTGCCCTGAAACGGAGGGCTGGGGATCAGCGGCACGTGGGGAGCGGTGTGGGCGAGGTAGAGGAAGAACGGCCTGTCCTTCTCCCTGCGTATGAACTCCAGCGCCTCGTCGGTAAAGCGCTGGGTGAACCGCGACTGGTCCGGATCGGTCTCGACGATCTCGGTGTCCCGCATGAGCGGCAAGGGTGGGTAGCGCTCCCGCCAGGGCTCAGGGTTCCCGAAGGACTCGGGCCGCATGTCGCTCGAGCAGGGAATGCCGAACCACTGGTCGAAGCCATGGTTCATTGGCAGGAACGTCGGGTGATCGCCCAGATGCCACTTGCCGACCGCGGCTGTGGCATAGCCCTGTGCCCTGAGGATCTCCGCGAGGGTGGTCTCGTCCGGGTTCAGGCCTGTGGAGTCCCCCGGAAACAGTACGCCGGGGAGGCCTACCCGCTGGGCGTAGCAGCCGGTCAGCAGCGCAGCACGGGCTGGCGTGCATACGCTGGCAGCCATGTAGAAATCAGTGAATCGCATGCCCCGGGTCGCCATCCAGTCGATGTTGGGCGTGGTGAATCCACTGGCCGCCTGGTAGCCCACGTCGGCGTAGCCTTGGTCGTCGGAGAGGATCAGGATGACGTTTGGACGACGCGTGCCTGAGTTGGGCGGGGGTGGGCCGCTCGAGGAGGACGAGGAGCCGCCGCAACCCGCCAAGACGCTCAAGCAGGTCCATGCTGCAGCAAGGGCTATTCGGGAGATCACGGCACCATCATAGCGGGAGGCCGCTACTTTCCGAAACTGCGGACGACCTCCACCAGCGCCTTGAGCACGCCTGGGTCCTTGCCGTGTTGGGGGTTGGGTGCCATCAACGGGCTCAGTCCGAACTTCGCGCCGCCATCACGGATCACCTGGTAGAGGCGCGCATCCGTGACGGATTCCTGCCAACTGGTGTCCGTCCAGTTCCTTGGCTTGGGGATCATGCCCTTGGCAGTGGGCCCATCCCCTCGACCGTACTTGCCATGGCAACTGGCACAGTAGCTGATGAACTGCAGCCGGGCGAGCTTGCGGTCCCGGTCTGTGACTTCGATGCCGTCGACCTTGGCCGGGGACTCGACGCGAGCACTGCAGGCGGGAAGGCACAGCACGCACAGCACGGTGGCAACCGCGGGTTTCATGGGAATCGTGGAGAGGACAGTAGACCGTGGCCATGCCTCTGGCCACCACCATCGGATCTGGCTAGTCTCCAACCGGCCATGAGCGACAGGACGTTCAACGTTGCCATCGTCGGCCTCGGTTTCGGGGCCGAGTTCATCCCCATCTACCAGCAGCACAAGAACGCCAACCTCGTGGCGATTTGTCAGAGGACTCGG
>QJVU01000767.1 GCA_003235605.1 Planctomycetota bacterium
CTCGCACCCGAGCCGCATGATGCTGAGGCCCCACCTCACGAGCCTCACGGGCTCGCCAGCGATCGGAAGCGCCCGGAGAACCCCTGACGAGCTTGGGGGTGCGAGACGCGCTGTCTTGATGCCCGTGTCTTGATGCCCGTAGCGGTCACCCGATCGTCCTCGGACCACAAAGCGCCCTGCGTTCTGGACGGCGATGCAGGACAGATACCTACGGGACCTCTTGGGTCCGGCGGTGGCGGCGGTGGATCCGCGTCGCAAGGAACACGGCAGCCACAGCCAGGAAGGCGGCCAGGAGCGGAATGGCGAGCAGCCTGAGCTCCCGGTAACGAAACGGTGCTGGAAGTGCCCCGGTGCTCACGACAGCGAATGCAAGCCACGTCACCCGGTCGCGGGCTTGCGGTGCAGAAACGGCGCCGCCAGGATCAAGAGCAGGGCCGTGTGAAAGACCAGGAAGGCGGCCGGACTCTTCTCCCAGGCCCGTGGCAGCGACCACTCGAAGCGCAGGGCCCAGACCAGGGCGACGTGCGCCAGGATCACCAGGGCGGTGAGGATGCCCAGGGCTGGCCACCGTCTTCCTGACACGCGCAGTGCGGTGTCCTTTGCGAGCAGGATGTAGCCAGTTCCCGCAAGGCCAAAGACCACTGCGTCCTCGTTCATGGCTGGATTGTCTCCATTGCAGTGGCAAGACCCCAGGCCGGAAGTGGCCTCTGCCAGGACCGTTGACCAGGGGGCGATTCGGTCGCGGCTGGCAGGCCCGCTCCTTCCGCGCCAAGGGAAGTTCCGCCAACCGACCCAGGACCCGCTGCATTCCGCCTGCAGCGCCCCCCGGCCATCCGTCGATTATCTCCACGAGCCCTGTCGGTCCCGGCTCTGTCGGCCGAGGGACTCTGTCGCGGGACTCAGTCGAGGGACAACGGAGAGCATCGAGCTGGGGAAGAACCGTCAGATGGAGACTGCGAGCGTGAACAACAAGCAAGACGCCAACAGCAAACCCCTTCGCGCCTGGTACCGGTCCGCACCCCTCATTGGATCGCTCGCCGGCATCATCATCATCCTCGCCATCGTCATCGAGGCTGCCGAGAGCGTGAGCAGTGTCGTCGGGGTCGCCCTTGGCATCCTGCTTCTCGAGGTGAGCATCTGGTACGCGGCGAACCCGATCTTCACCAACAGGCGCCAGTACCAGGCGCTGAGCGACGAACTCGATCGGCTCGTCGACTCCGTCCGTCAACTCAACAGGATGGCGACCAGCCTCCATGACGAAGCCGAGATCCAGCGCATCAACGATGAGATGCACGCATCGGTCGACACTATGGTCAAGATGGCTGGCAGTGGCGCTCTTCGAAACGAGGATGCGACGACCGGAGTGGGTTTTGGCTCCCAGCGAGAGAAACAGACCGCGACGTCGTCCTAGTACGAATGGCCCGGGACCTGGTGTTGTCGCACCGGTCCCAGACTCCCTGGGTGACTCCCGCTGCTGCTATTTCAGCTTCTTCCCGCGGCGGGAGACGCCGAGGTTGTTGTCGTAGAACTTGCGGCCGTAGTCGATGAACGCGGCGAAGTCGAACTCTGCGAACTTCACGAACGGTCGCTGCGCCAGCCGTTCGTGGGTCAGGACATTGAGCGCCTTCAGCACCGGTGCGCCGTGCGGGTTCCTCTTCACCTCACCATCATCGGTGTGGCGGAAGGTGTCCCGGTCCTTGCTGGCAAGGGCAGCACCCTCCCGGGTCTTGTCGAACTCCTGCCAATCACTGCGGGCATACATCGCCGCGGGCTGATAGCGCAACTCGGTGACTTGCAGACGCTGGAACATCTGGCGCTTCTCCGCTTCCGAACGGCTGTCATCGTCCCACAGGCGCGACAGCACCTTGGCGAACTGAAGCTCTCGGGCAAGGTCCTCCGGGTGCCAGAACCCTGGCAGCGCATGGAGCACCACGAGGTCTGAAGACAGCACGAAGATCTGCACGTTGTGGGCACCGGCGCCGTTGGTGGTGCCCACACAGGAGTGGCTCGGCGAGTAGCCGAAGGAATCGCCCACGTAGTCCTCGTGGCGGATGTTCTTCCAACCCAGGACAAAGTCACTCTTGAGGATCGGATAGACGGCATCGTCGGGAAGGGACACGCCCCTCAGGCTCTGGGCCGCGCTTCAAGTGTGGCCCCGCAGCTCGCCCAGCGCCTGGATCCAGAGGATGGGCTTGTGATCTGCCTTCGCAGCCGCTGCAGCCTCCCGCAGCGACTTGTGCCACCGCAGCCCCAGGAGCCTTCGCACGCCCCGCGAGACCTTGCCGGCGGACACCTTCAGGGACCGGAACTTCCGGGCGGCGGCCAGGGCCCGCGCCTTCTCCACCGGGTCGGATGCCACCGTGTCCAGCGTGGGAGAAGCGGGCTGCAGCGGACCTCTTCCGTCCGCCACCACGCCCGCCACCGCGGGGGCCTCCAGGGGAGACACCGCCTGTGAGGGCGTGCCAGGCGCCAGGCGCCCCGCGGAAGGACAGATGTTGGAGGGGGCGATGGCCTTGGCCTGCCCTCGACCCACCGCAGGTGCCGACGGCGTCCTTGCCACGGGTGGGGCCGCCCGAGGCGCTGCGGCGGCAGGGGCGCATCCTGCGGGGGCCGCGGCCCGGCCGTACTGAGCGCTCAGGGTGGCGCTCAGTGTGGTGCTGAGGGTGATGCCGAGGGTGACGGGCGCAAGCCAGGCGATGCTGCGGGGTGTCATCGGGCCTCCTTTGTGCGGCCACAGTATACGGGGTTCCCCATGGAGCGGGTCCACTGGCGGCGCAACAAACGGGCCGCGGCCTGGCGGCCGCGGCCCGTGGTCTCTCAGACGTCAGCCGGCGCCGAGATCAGCCGTTGCTCTTCACCTTGATCTTGTGGGGCTTGGCTTCCTTGGCCTTGGGGATGTTCACGGTCAGGACGCCGTTCTTCGTCTCCGCGACGATGCCCTCTGCGCTGACCGGAGACGGCAGCGTAAAGCTGCGGTGGAACTTGCCCCAGGCGCGCTCGCGAACCGTCCAGTTGTCCTCGTCGCGCTTCGTGTCGACGTGCTTCTCGCCGCGAATGGTGAGGACGTCACCGCTCAGGGAGACGTCTACGTCCTTGGCATCTATGCCGGCCAGCTCCGCGCGGACCTGGTATCCCTCGGCGTTCTCGACGATGTCGATTGCCGGCGACCAGCTCGACCAATCGTTGTCGCCTTCGGTGCTGTAGAAGGGAATGCTCATGAGCTGGTTCCACAGCCGATCTGCCTCGGGGAAGCTGAACCAGCGCCGGGTCGAAAACGGGCTAAGCATGGTTGACTTGGCCATCTTGGTTTCTCCTTTCCGTTGCCACCCGATCTCGTGATCCCACGGATTCGGGTTGTGTGTGGTGTTTGTTGTCCTGGTGTCTGTTTGTCCCGGTGCCGGTTGTCCCCAGGAGGTGCCCGGCAGCCGGGGTCGCGATCCTTCCGTCGCGACGCGTCCTCCAGGAACAAGTGCTGTGCCGCCTGCCTCGGCGTCGTTGGAGCCGCCCTTATTCCCATTCTCATGGGGGCTTGCAGCACCGCCTGTGGCGAACCGCCGGGCCTCGCTTTCTGCCAACTTGTCAGGGGGATTGGACAACGTAGCAGGGTGGTCCCGGGGCTACGATGCGGCAGCAGACGACGCCCCATGCCCGCGGCCTACGACAACGACAACATCTTTGCCAAGATCCTCCGCGGGGAGATCCCCTCGGATCGGGTCTACGAGGACGACCACTGCCTGGCTTTCCGGGACATCACGCCCCAGGCCCCGATCCACATCCTGGTCATCCCCAAGGCCAGGATCGGGCGTCTCGCGGATGCCAGGGAGAACCACAAGGAACTGCTCGGCCACCTCCTCTGGGCGACCAGGGAGATCGCTCACCAGGAGGGCTTCGCCGAGGACGGTTTTCGGGTCGTGATCAACAACGGTAAGAGAGCCAACCAGAGCGTGTTCCACCTGCACGTGCATGTCCTTGCGGGCCGTGACATGGACTGGCCCCCCGGCTAGGGCGGGGCCGATGCCGTGTGGCGAAACCGCCGTACCGTTGCAGATAAGCGGGTCTTCCACGTTGCCGCTGTCACCGGGAGTTTCCCTTGCGCTGTTCCCCTGGGAGCCTAGGAAATCCGAAGCACATCGGTCCTGGCCCCGCATGCCGTGAGTTCTCAAAGACGGATCCACCCGGAGGCGCAAGCCGAGCCGGACGTCTACTTCTTGCCCCTGGTGCCGCGTAAGGCAACGCAGCTTCCAGGTGTGGATGTGGAGCTCGCATGCCGGCGCATTCCGGACCTCCTACACCATCTGATCAACGGAGGTGAACCGGGCCCCACCCGCATGGTGGAGCGTCAGACCCCGCCAGCCGAGGAGGTCCGCGCGGTCGTGGGAGGGACGCTCAGGACCAGCCACGAGGGCTTCGAGCTCGTGGTCTGGATCCACTTCCGGCCCGATCGAAGCTCGCGGACCGTGCGGGTGACCGTCGATACCCGGAATCCCCTGCCGCCTCTTGCCAGGCTCGCCCGGCGCCTTGCTGCGATACTGGAGCTTCCCTACCGGCAGCCCTTGGGGTGCGGCCGCAGTGCACCGGCTTTCTACCGGCTGCTTGAAGGCTTGGATGGCCCGCCCGACAAGCTGCTTGCCGCCTGCGTCAAGGTCCTGTTCCTGGATCGCGCATTCCCCCTGGCATTGCGCATCGTCCGCGAGACCCTCGTCAGGGCACTGGAGGACGGCCAGCTCGACCGGTCGACCTGTCGCAGTGTGCTGGATGACTGCCTGCGGGCGCGGCCAGAAGATGGCGAGGCCGCGGTGGCGGTCGCTGGACTGCTCCATCGCCTCGGGGAGGACGAGCGTGCCATCGCATGGCTCGAGCACGCTGCTGGCCTGCCGGTACCTCAGGGCCGGGCGCTGCAGGCCCTCGGCTTCCTTCTTCTGGAGCGCAAGCCACCGGACCGGGAGCGGACCAGGGCACTGTGGCAGAAGGGAGCTGAGGTGGACGGCGATCCGGACTTCTGTGCGCACCTGGCACGCTTGGCCTTCGGAGAGGGCGATCTGGTGGAGGGCTGGCTCCAGGTGGAACGGGGACTGCTGCGGTTCCGGGAGCGCGGGGCCCGGCCTCAGGAGTGGCTCGAAGCCAACCTGGTGACAAGGGGCGCTGCCACCCTGCTGCTGCGTTGCGTCGCGGAGCAGCTTGTCCACGGACCGCCGCCCAGACCCGTGGCGGAACTTCTGGATGCCTTGCGGGAAGGGGGTGTGTTGGGTCCTGAGGAAAGGGTGGAGCTCGGGATCTGTCTGGTGGGCATGGGCCTGTCTTCGGAAGGCCGGGCCGAACTGCAGGCCGGGCTCGGCATGGACCCGGACGTAGATGCCCGGGACCGGGGCGTGCGGGCGATGCTCGCCCTGGATGTGCCGGCTTTCGAGCGCCGGTTCCAAGTGGCAACGGAGACGATACGCAAGAGCCGGCAGCCCGGCCGGGGCATGCGGACGATGCGCGAGTTCCTGATCCGGGAGCCGGAGTTCTGGCCCGCGCTATTCCATCTGGCGGTTGGGTTGAGGCGCCAGGACCGAACGGACGAGGCGTTGGATGCGCTGGCGGAGGTGCTGCAGTTGCACCCCGCCCAGCCAGAGGCGCTGGTAGAGATGGCGGAGCTGTTTGCCGCGCGTGGCAACCCCAAGCGAGCCCTGGAATGCGTCGACGAAGCACTCCGGACCCATGAGCGGGAGGCGCAGCTGCACCTGCGCCGTGCTGCGTACCTGGAGCGCCTGGATCGGCCTGTTGCGGCGGCTGCCGCGACCAGGAGGGCGTTGGAGCTCGAGGACTCCGGCGAGTGGCGGGAAGCTACCGGGGCGTGGGCGCAGGGCTTGGTGCTGGAGTGGGGACAGGCTCGGCCGCAGGCGTAGGCGCCGCAAACACCGGCTCGGCCTTGCGGTCACCCAGAACGAAGGCCTTCTTCTCGGTCTCCAGCCACTCTCGGATCAAGGTGACCGGCGTGAACAGGCCCATGTGCGGGATGACCACCGGGGTACCCCGACCGTGGGTATAGATCTTGGAGAACACGCCCGCCAGCTTGTACTCGTCGCCCAGGTAGACGCCGCCACCTGAGTTCCCGAAGTACGTGGGCGCGTTGATCATCCAGTAGTTGCTGCCGTTCAGCTCGTTGCGCATGCTGCTGATGTCGCCCGTGGTGTGAATCGGCGCATTGCCGAGAGGACAACCCACCGCGTAGACCCGATCCCATACCTGGACATGATTGGCCTCCTCAGGGGTCAGGACGCTGGCCACGTGCTTGTAGACCTGCTTGCCTCGCAGCTTCAAGAGCGCCACGTCGATGGCCGGTTTGTTGGCCACCAGGTCGCCCCGTTCTTCCACCTGGCTGTCGCCCTGGTAGATCGTGACGGCAATGCCATCGCGGCGGGCGGTGGGTGTATCGGCCAAGATGTTGCGGACGACGTGGAAGGCCGTCAGAACGTAGCTCTCGACCTCGCCCGTCTTGTCGTTCTTGCTCGAATAGATCAGAGTTCCGGAACCCACGGTGTCATCACCGTTGAGCTGCACCGAGGGCAGGAGCATCCGCCTTGTCAGCAGGGCATGATCAGGACGCATCGAACCTTCCAGGGCCTTCAGCTTGTCCCGAATCTGCGCCCAGGAGGCCTTGCGGGAGTCCTCGTTGGCCTTCAGCTCGGCGTGGAACGCCCCGACCAGCTCCCGCGTGCGGTTCAGATCCTGCACGAACTGGGCCTTGAACAGGGCTGCATCGCGGCGCGCGGCCTCCAACTGCTCCCTGAGCTTGTTCCGCTCCTCGCAGTCGAGGCTGGTCTCCGCCACCTTCTGTTCCAGGCCCTTGAGCCGCTCCGCCATCTGGGCCTCGACCTGAGCAATGATCTGGGCCCGCAAGGCGCTGGCGTCCTCGGCCCGGGCGCTGACATTGGCGATCGCGTCCTCCACCATGGTTCGGAGGGCTGAGACCTCCTGGTGCTGGAGCTTCAGCCTGGCGATCTGTTGGTGAAAGGATGCCAGCAGCACCAGCACCGTAAGTCCACCGAGTATCTCCAGGAGGATGCGTTTCATCGGATGTCAGCCCTAGGTGGTTAGGCCGATTCGCCCCTTTGCACTCCGGACATCGTCTTGGGCCGGGCGGAAGTTGACGAAAACCGGAGCCTGCCGCGGGGTGGGCGCGGCGCCTGGAGGTGCTCCTGCCGTCGCCACGGTAGCAACGACGCCGTAGGGCCTCGGATCGAGACACCCGGAACCCGACGAAAAACAGCGCCTGTTCAGTCGGACATGACCGAGACCTTCAGCAGTCGGTCACCGACCCTGATCCGCTCGACCACGTCCATGCCACTCACCACCTTTCCGAAAGCGGTGTAGCGGCGGTCCAGGTGTGGTGCGGGCACGGTGGTGATGAAGATCTGGTCCCCACCAGTGTCGGCATCAGCGGTTTTCGGCATTCCCAACACACCCGCGGCGAATCGCAGCGGGTTGATCTCGTCGCGCAGCTGTCCGCCGAAGATCGGGTTGGCGCCGAATCCGTCGCCACGTACGTCGCCGCCCTGCACCACGAACCCGGGCACCACGCGATGGAAGACGCGGCCGCTGTACTTGCCGGACTCCACCAGCTCCAGCAGGTTCTGGCAGTGGACCGGAGCGTGGTCCGGGTAGAGCTGGAGAATGAACGTGCCCTGCTCCGTCTGGCAGAAGAGACGGGGCCGGGTTCGCAAGAGCGACCAGGGGATGTCCCTGCCGAGGCTGGGGGTGACCCAACTGGCCCTTTCGGTGACATCGAGGTCCGCTGTATCCGGCACCGCCATTCCGCGGCTGCGCAGCTGGCGGGCTGCTTCCCGCCGCACGACGGCATTCGGGTCTCGCGCGGCAGTGTTCAGGAACTCCAATGTCTGCTCGCTGGAGCCCCCCAACTCGGCGATCGCCGTCACCATCAACTTGCGAGCCTCGGCATAGGCCAGTCCCGGACTGTCCTTGTAGCCAGCCAGCAAGGCCGGCACCGCCTTCGGGTCGCCGATGCCGCGGAACGTGGTGGCGATCGTTTCGCGCAGGGCCAGGTCCCTCACCTTCGCCACGTCCAGGCCCAGCTCCAGGGCGCGGTCGCTGTGGCGGAAGCCCGCCAGGGTCTCGAGGGCGGCGACTCGCACGCGCGTGTCGCGGTTCCAAAGGAGGTCCAGAAGCCTGGGCATCGCCACTGCCTCTGGCAGCAGGGCCAGGCCTTGGGCCGCGGCGACCCGCAGCCTGAAGTCCGGGTCCCGCATGGCGCGGTCGATCTCCGGAGCGGCGGCGTTCCGCAGCAGGCGCACGAGTGCCCGCAGTGTGGCAGCGCGCAACCCGGGCTCGTTGTTCTTGGACTCTCGCAGGGCCTTGAGAACCTGTCCTTGCAGCTCCGTGTAGTGGCCCAGCAACAGCGTGGCCTGCTCTCGGAGCAACGGGTGTCGATGGCTTCGCAGGATGATCAGCTCGGTGACGACCCGGATGTCCTGGTAGCGTGGCGGCGGGTCCTTGCCGGCTTCCGGAATCACCTGGGGATCGGGTGCGGCGAGGGCGTTCATGCCCTCATAGACCAATGCCCAGTCCCGGTGCTTGAGGACCTTGAGCAGGATGGCGCGAGCAGCGGGGGTGGCAGGATGCCACCTCAGGGCACGGATGGAGAACAGCCGGCTCCAGCGGTGGCAACCTTGGTTGGCGGCCACGGCCGACAGGGCCGCAAACGTGACGTCCCTTGCATTGCCGTTGCCCGGTGCCAGATGCGCCAGGGCGTACACGATACGCCAATGGGCCTCGGGCCTCGTCTCTCCAGCCAGGGCGGTGGTCAAGATCGTGGCCGCCCGATCCCGGAGCTCCGCAGCGAGAGCCGTGTTGGCGCCGCTCCGGCGGCTCCCGCAGAGACGGAGGAGCGCCAGGGCCACCTGGCCACGGACTCCGTCCTCCGGATCCTGGAGGAGACCTACCAGCTGTTGCCAGCAGTCCACGTCCGCGGGTCTCACGCTGGAAACCGCGGCTTCCCGAACGTTCCCATCCCGGTCCTGCATCAGGCCCGCCAGGGCTTCGCCCCGGCTTGGGCCCGACAGGTTCCCGAGGGCGAAGGCCGCCGCGGCCCGGACCTCTGCGTCGCCGTCCTCCTTGGCGGCACGGACCAGCGCTTCCACACCGTGGTTGCTGTCCACGGCGCCGAGGGCCAGGGCGGCCTGCCTCCGTACCCGAGGGTCGGGAGATGCCAGCAGCTGCACCAAGTAGCTGCTGGAAGCATCGCGCCGGTCCCTCAGTACGAAAACGCTGCTCAGCTCCTCGGAATGCGGTGGCGGCGGCGTGGCACAGCTTGTGACGATGCAGAAGCCGAGGCCAGCGGCTACTATTCCTGGCCCGCCGGGCGACCGCAGGTGCCGCCGCACGACCCCCATGACGTTTTCCTCCATACCAGAAACCCTCGACGAACTCCGGGCTCGCCGCCCCATCATCCTGGTGGATGATCCTTCCCGCGAGAATGAAGGCGACCTTTGTTTCGCCGCGGAGTTCACGACACCGGAGCTGGTCAACGTCATGGCGAAGGAGGCCCGCGGCCTGATCTGTCTGGCGCTGGCTGGCGACCTCTGCGATCGTCTCAACCTGCCGCTGCAGGCCGCGGACAATCAGGACCGCCAGCGCACCGCGTTCACGGTCAGCATCGAGGCACGGGATGGCGTGACCACCGGCATCTCGGCCCAGGATCGGGCAACCACGATTCTGAGGGCAGTGGATCCGAACACCCAGCCCCAGCAGCTGGTTCGGCCTGGACACGTCTTTCCCCTCCGCGCGCGAGAGGGCGGCGTCCTGGTCCGGACCGGCCATACCGAGGGCATTGTCGACCTGTGCCGATTGGCAGGCCTGCGTTCCGCCGGGGTCATCTGCGAGATCATGAACGAGGACGGCACCATGGCCCGGCTGCCCGACCTGGAGCGCTTCGGCCATCGCCACGGCTACAGGCTTTGCTCGATCTCCGATCTCGTGGAGTACCGCCGGCGACGCGAGCGAATCATCGAGCGCGTGGCCGTGGCCCGCATGCCCACCTGCCACGGCAATTTCGACAGCTACACCTACCGTAGCAAGGTGGATGGCAGGACCCATGTCGCCCTGTGCGTGGGGATCGAGCGGCCCACGCAGAAGGGGGGGCGGTTTCCCCCGATTGAAGAACCGATCCTGGTACGGGTGCACTCCCAGTGCCTGACCGGGGATGTCTTCGGCTCCTTGCGGTGCGACTGCGGCGAACAACTCCGCCATGCGATGACCGCCATACAGGAAGCAGGGCGCGGCATCCTGCTCTATATCAGCCAGGAGGGCCGAGGCATCGGACTTGCCCACAAGATGCAGGCCTACGCGCTCCAAGACGGCGGCCTGGACACGGTGGAAGCCAACGAGAAGCTGGGCTTCCAGGCCGACATGCGGGAGTTCG
The DNA here is from genome assembly GCA_003235605.1 of Planctomycetota bacterium. Next base: position 10,421 of record QJVU01000767.1, read on the forward strand.
GCACCGGCGCGCAGATCTTGCACGACCTCGGTGCCCGCAAGCTCATGGTCCTCACCAACAACCCCAAGAAGCTGCAGGGGCTCGAGGGCTACGGTCTCTCCATCAGTGCCCAGCTACCCCTCATGATTCACCCTAACCCCTACAATAAAAAGTACTTGGAGACGAAGCGGGACAAGCTGGGCCACCTTCTTCAAGGCCTCGAGTAGGCCTGTGATTGGCGGAAGAAAGCCGTGACGCCACCTTCCAACGCTGCGTGTTTGCCTTGACCAAAGTGGAGCCGAGGGATGTCCGCGACGAGGATCTGATTGCCGCGGTGCTCGCCGGCAGCGAGGAGGCCTTTCGCCAGCTGATCGAGCGCTATCAGGACCGGGTGACCCGCCTGTTGATGCGCTTCGTCCGTGACCGGTTTGCGGTCGAGGACCTGCTGCAGGAGGTGTTCGTCAAGGTCTTCCGCAAGCTGCACACGTTCAACCAGGAATCGGCTCTCTACACCTGGATCTACCGGATCTCGGTCAATGCAGCCACGGACCATCTGGATCGCCAGGGTCGTCGTCGCCTGCGCCTGGTGGAGGACGTCGCCCTGGTGGAGTCCGACGAGCATGACCCGGACCAGGAGGGACCCGCGGGGCCGCTGATGGCGGCGGAGCTGAGACGGGTGACAAGAGAGGTGTTGGACACCCTGCCGGAGAAATACCGCACGATCCTGATCCTGCGGGAGTACGAGGATCTGTCCTACACCGAGATGTCCCGGGTGCTGGGCTGCAGCATAGGCACCGTGGAGTCCCGGTTGTTCCGGGCGCGAAAGCGCTTCAAGGAAGCCCTGGAGCGCAGCCATCCCGACCTCGTCCCCCAGCCCCGTGGAGGCCACGTATGAGCCGCGGTCGGGATCGGACACCTGGAACCGCTGACCTGTTGCAGGTGCAGCGTTACGTGGACGGGGAGCTCAGCCCCGAGGCCAGTAGGGCGTTGGCAGGGCGCCTGCGGGACGAGCCGTCGTTGCAGGTCGCGCTGGAGGCCGCACGGGCACAGCGCCGCCTGTTCGCGGACGACCCCGCGGCAGAGCTGCCGGCGAAGCCCCTGGTCGAGGTGGAGTCCATCCTGGAGCACGTCCGACGCCTTCCCAGCCGCGAGGAGCTGGTGGGGCTCGTGGAGAACGAGGAGCTGTCCGAGGTGGTGGCTGCCACAGGCCGCCGCTGGCTGGTTGCGGCTGCCCTGCTGTTGACCGCAACCGTGTTGTTCGGCGCGAGGTTGATCCGGCCGAGCGGCGGCGAGGCCTATGCCCAGGAGGCAGCGGAGCTGCGGCAGCTGGACGAGATCTACCGCAAGCTCCAGGAGCAGGGGAAGGGCCTGGGGCACCGGCGAGGGAGCGGAAGCGGACGGTGACCGGGGGGCGGGCTCTTTGGCGTGTGCGCGCATGGGTGGTCGCAGTCGGCCTGGCAGGCCTGTCCAGCGGTCTGGCCGTGGGGTGGGCGGCCGACCGGGTGGCGGCCACCTGGTGGTCTGGAAGCGGCACGGACGACAACCGGGAGACGTTGGAGATCCTGACCGAGAAGTACGCCTTGACACGGGAACAGCAGGACAAGATCCGTATGGTGCTCAGGGACCGCGATCGCAGCATGCTCGAGGAATACCGCTGGCACGCCCGTAGCCTACCCGCGCCGCTACGCTCGAAGATCATGAGCCTGCGTCGCCACGCGGACGAGCGCATCTATGCGGTCCTCAGCGAGGAGCAACGGGAACAGTATCTCAAGGACCTTCCCGACGACCTCCCCGATAACCGGAAACCCGACAACCGCAAACCCGACCGCCGGAGGTAGAACATCGGAAGGACATGGCCAAGGCAGTCGGACTAGACGCAGGAGAGTATGAGGTGAAGGTGGTGGAGCTGGATGGCTCCTACCGCAAGCCCCGGCTCACCAAGGTGAACGTCGAGCGGATTGCTCAGCGATCCACTTCTGCTGCGGACCAGCAGCACGCCACCACCGAGGCCGAGTCCGCACGCCATGTCTTGAAGGACGCCGCGGTGAGCAAGGAAGGCGTCACCCTGGGCTTTCCCTGTCGCGAGGCGGTCCTGCGCACCATTCGGGTGCCGTTCACCGGAGCGGACCGGATACGCAAGGTGATCAAGTTCGAGGCCGAGGGTGAGATCCACAGCCACAACGTGGACGACATGGTGGTGGACTTCCACACCCTGGCGGAGCGCGACAACGAGACCCAGGTACTGGTCGCCGCAGTGCCCAAGCAGAGTCTCAGGACCACGCTGGACGCACTCCAAGACGCCGGTATCGAGCCCGAGACCGTAGACCTGGACACCATGG
>QJVU01000341.1 GCA_003235605.1 Planctomycetota bacterium
AACCACGGCGTTCGAGCAAGACAGTACTGCAGACCGCGTGGCAGGATCGATCACCATCGCGCTGCTCTTCGCCGGCCTGGTCCTGTTGATGCTGCTGATCTTCGTCGACCTCTTCCGTGGCGAGGCAGGCGTGACCAGTGACCGCCTGCGCGGTGCTGCCTGCGCCTACCTGCTCATGGGCATGGCGTGGGCCCTGGCCTACTACATGATCCTCACCTGGTTCTCGGGATCGTTCCAGCTGGGTGAAGGCCTCCAGCGTCTCCAAGAGGAGCTCCAAAAGACCGCCGAGACGACACCCAGGCCTACCGAGTCCAAGATCGAGTTGGCACACATGACCTACTTCAGCTTCGTGACCTTGACCACGCTAGGCTATGGCGACATGACCCCGGTGCGTCCCCTTGCGGCTACCGTGGCATGGCTGGAGGCATTCGCCGGCCAGTTTTATCTCACGGTCCTGGTCGCCTTCCTGGTGGGAAAGCGCCTTGCGACCTGGGCGGCGGGCCGGTCGTAGCTGAGGGAGCCGGCCGATGTCCCCTTCGTCGCCCAGGATCGCCCCTCCCGCGACGTTGGGGTGAGCCGCTCCTGTGAGTCATGGATCTATCTCATTGCTTCCTGCACAGCACCGTCCCCACATCCGACTGCTGCCGGAAAGCAACGTCACAGGTCGCCAGGTCCTTGCCATCCATCCGCAACGTGGCGCGCCCCTCGGGCACCTTCCCCAGGACGAAGCGGCCGAGAGCGTCGGTCACAGCGGTCACGGAGTCTGCGAAACCCTTGACCGTGCACACGATCTTTGCCTGAGTGACCGGCTCGCCGTCACGATCTCCGACCAGGATTCCCACCACGGAGCCGCACCGGTGCGCCACCATCGTCACCTCGGTCGAACCCGCAGCGACGCTCTTCAACTCGGCAACGTGGTAAACGGCCCGCAACCGCAGGTCGACGGTGGGCACGAACACGCCGTCGAAACGGAATCCTCCGGCGGCGTCGGTATAGGTGCCGCCGCTGCGCACGCCCACGGCGAACACGAGCATGCCGGCCAGCGGCCGGCCGTGCTCGTCGATGACCCTGCCGGTGAGCTGCTGTCCCCGCTCGAGCACGAGCTTGACGCTGCTGCCGGGTCGGGCTGGGTCCACCAGGTAGCCGAGGAGGTCCGGGTTGGCGGGCACCCGCATGCCGCGATGGAAGGGCAGCAGCCAGATCTTGCCGGCGTTCAGGTGGTCGATCCGGAAGCGACCCTGGTCATCGGCGAGCGCGGTGCACATCGGACCCTGACCGTAGAGGTCCGGGATCTTGTCCGTGACGCCGCCCTGAAGCGGGAACGCCGCGACCCGCGCGCCGGCGACCGGTCGGCCGCGCTGATCCTGGACCACGCCGGTCAACGAGTGGCCTCTCGACATGACATAGGTTCGGGGGCCAGGCCGGTAGGGGACCTGGCAGGGCGCAAACGACGGGTGCGTTACCAGGACCTGGCTACGCGGCGGAATGGCAGTGGCGGAGAGAGCCCCGAGGACGAAGCCTCCGTCCGTGTCGGTTCGGATGCCAACCTGCGTCCAGGCCGAGTCACGCACGATGTCCAGCTGCACGAGCGCTCCCGCCACCGGGCGCCGTTGCCCGTCCACGACCCGCCCACGGACGGCAATGCCGCTTGCCGCTGGCTCGAGCTGGAAGTCCTTCTGGACCCGTTGCACGCCTTCCGGTGTGCGCAGCGCAGGGCTGATCCGGCGATAGGTGGACGCGGAGACCGTGAGCGCGCCGATACGCGTGTGGTTGCTGGGCTCGAGTCCCGTGAGCTCGTAGTAGCCCATCGCGTTCGTGTGCGCCCGCAGGTTGTTGTACCAGGTGACGGTGGCACCCACGATCGGCCGTCCGGTCTGCTTGTCGGTGACGTAGCCGAACAGCGTCACGCCCCGCTGCAACTCGATCCGTCCCAGGTCCACGTCCCCATCCACCCGCGCCAGGACGATCTTCCGGAGGAACCCCGGCACCTGGATCGACAGGTCGTAGCGACCAGCCGCGACCTGCTGGATCTCGAAGCTGCCGTCTTCGGTCAGATCGACCCGGCTTTCAAAGGTGTCTTGTCCCACCGGCGACAACTGGACCTGGAGGTGTCGCGTTCGCTGCAGCAGGCCCTCGTCGGTTCCCCTGGCCACGTGCAGCCGACCGCGGATGGTGTGTGGTCCGCTGCGACGGCTCTGCGAAGGGCGGAGCGTGATCCGCAGCGGTCCGGTGCCTGCAACCACGCCTGCCCGGTACTCCGGCGAGAAACCCGTTGCATCGACGTCCACCGCGAACCGCACGTCGGCGGGAAGGTTGATGAATGCGAAGCCGCCGTCCTGACCGGTTCGGCTGTTGCCCAGTGGGCGGTTGGATGAGAAACCATGTTCGCCCAGGATTGCCACCTCGTCGGCACGTACCGAGACGGCGGCGTCCGCCACCGGGCCACCCCGTTCGTCGATCACCCGTCCGGTCAGCCTGGCTGCCGGTTGCATGACGATGCGTAGCTCTTCACTGCTGCCGTCCTGCCGCACCACCACCTCCGGCAACACGGTGGGCGCGAGACCGTCCTTGCGGGCCAGCAGCCTGTGGTAGCCCGGGGACAGGCTCTCGCAACGAAACCGTCCTCCGGTATCGGTGCGGGCCAGGCTGCCGCGCAGGGGTGACGCGGGAAAGCGGAAGGCGACCAGTGCGACGGCCTGGCGGTAGTCGCCGACCGCGATCTGGACGTCCGCCAGCGGTTTGCCCCTGGTGTCGACAACGGTGCCGGTGAGTGGGAAGCCCGCCGTGGTGATGATCACCCCGAGGTCCACCCGGCTGCATCCCTCGGCGAACCCGATTCCCTTGACCGCCCGGTAGCCCGCCGTCGGCTTGCGCAGGTAGATGTCGTAGACCTTCGTCAACGGCAGCGAGTGGCAGACGAAACGGCCTTCCTCGTCGGTGAGGTAGGTGTTGACGAACGCGCTCGGATGATCGGGACCCACGTAGCCGTTCTTGTGGTGGAAGGCGAGGCCCAGCTTGACCTCGGCTCCCGCCACGGGCTCGGCTTCGGGCATCCGCACCAGCCGGCCGACGATCACGCCGCCGCCCGTGGAGTTCACCTGTCCCCGGGGTTTGCTGCCGGCCGCGTCCGGTTCGGCGCTGCCTGCAGTGGCGATGAGCGTGCGGTCCAGGTCCGTGGTGAGGCCGGTGACGCCGGTGAGCTTGTCGGTGTTGTCCTCCGCCGGCGACTCGTGCGCGACCGACCGGCCCGGAGAATCCAGCGTGTTGTCCCAGAAGACGCTGATCCCCGCCCAAACCAGCAGGGCACCGCCGCCGGTCGCCAGCAGCAGCCCGGCAGGACGTGTGAGCAGGGGCCAGGCGGTGCTCGCGGACGTGGTCTTCGCCGCTGCCGAAGCCACGTCCGGGAACATCGTCGGCAATAGCATCACCAGGGCACCAAAGCCCTTCCTCTGGAAGAACCGGCGCAGCCGCCCGACGCCTCTCTCGCAGCGGGATTGCACCGTCGACTTCGCCAGACCCAGCGTCTCGGCGATCTCGGCGAACGACATCCGCTCCCAGTAGTGCAGGACCAGCGGCACCTTCAGCCGCTTGGGGAAGCTCTCCAGCGCCTGCTCCAGGGCCTGTTCGAACTCCCGCCTGCCAGCCTCCTCGGCTTGGTCGGGAACCGACTCCCGGTAGACGTCGAAGAGCGGGTCGGTGCGGGGCTGGGTCTTGCGGCGGCGCCAGTGCTGGCGCACCTCGTTGACGGCGATCGCGACCAGCCAGCGCCGGAACCTCCCGGGTCCATCGGCCGTGCCGCGGTAGCTGCCGGCCGACTCCAGCGCCCGCGTGAACGTGGCCTGGGCCAGGTCCGAGGCATCGGCCTCGTGGTGCACCAGGTTCAGGATCACCCGGTAGATTGCCGGGTAGTGCCGGGTCAG
>QJVU01000451.1 GCA_003235605.1 Planctomycetota bacterium
GAGGTCATGTCGCGCCGCCGCACGGTGCGCATGTTCTCCACCCGCCCGATCTCGAGGGAGACCATCGAGTGGTGCGTTCGCTGCGCGGGCAGCGCCCCGAGCGGCGCCAACAAGCAGCCATGGCGGTTCGTCTGTGTCCAGGATCATGGCCTGAAGCACCAGATCCGCCTGGCGGCCGAGCAGGAAGAGCACGAGCTCTATTTCCGCCGCGCCAACGCCCAGTGGCTCCAGGACCTCCAGCCCCTGGGTACCGACCAGCACAAGGAATTCCTGGAGGTGGCGCCGTGGTTGGTGGTGGTGTTCAAGCTCATGAAGGGTGACGACGGTTCCCAGGTCTACTACGTGAACGAGTCGGTGGGGATTGCCACCGGACTGTTCCTGGCTGCCTGCCACCACGCTGGACTGGCCACGCTCACCCACACGCCGAGCCCCATGGGTTTCCTGGCCAAGGTCCTCGACCGCCCGGAGAACGAGAGACCCTTCCTGCTGATCCCAGTCGGCTATCCCGCCGATGACTGCGTGGTCCCGGCCGCCGCGATGGAGCGGAAGTCGCTGGAAGAGATCATGGTGGTGCGCTAGGAACCGTGGCTGCGCGAGCCGTGTTCGCGACTCGGCGGCACGCGGTCTTGTGCTGGTCAGATCATCTGCCAGACGTCGTCCGCGGTGAGCCTGGCACGCCCGTCTTCCTCGAGCTTCTCCAGGCCGGCCAGGAGCGAACGCGCAGCGATGGGATACAGTGACCTGGGCACGTCCCAGTAGACCCGGGGAAGCAGTTCCTCAGGGGTGGCGGGACCTTGGGCGAGGGCATTGGCGAGGCTGTGCTGGCGTTGGTTGCGGTGACGGATGTACCTGCGCACCAGGTCATGTCCGTCGGGGATCGCGGGGCCGTGGGCCGGGTAGAGGGTGGTCATCGGCGTCTCCAGGAGGCGTTCGAGGCTCTCCATGTAGGTCTGCAGGTGGCCCTCGGGAGGGTCGATGACGATCGTGGAGACTGTCGACAGCATGTCCCCCGCGATCACTGCGTCGTAGCGGCTCTCCCGGAAGCAGAGGTGGCCGCGGTCATGGCCGGGGGTGAAGATGGCCTGAAGGTGCCAGCCGCTGGTGCCGTCGGGAGCCGTGCCGAGGTCGATGCGGTCGCCGTCCTGGATGGGCCTGCCGGGGTGGAAGCCCGGCTCCAGGCGCTCGAGGGTCAGGGGGTGCCCGCGCACCGGCAGGTCGTAGTGCCGGGACAGGGCGCCGACGCCGCCCGCATGGTCCTTGTGGTGGTGGGTGAGGAGGATGTTCTCGAGGCTTGCACCCTCGCCGCGGAGCTCCTCCAGGAGCTCGTAGAGGCGGGAGAGCTCGTCCTCGTAGGGGGTGCCCGGGTCCACGATCTGCAAGCGCTCGCCCCCGACGACAAGGCAGTTGGTGGTGGTGGCCGGCGGGAGGGTGGGGGTCCGTAGGCTGGCCATGAGCACGCCCGGTGTGAACCACACCCGGTGCAGACGACCTCGCTGATAGCTCGCAGCCGTCTTGTGGGCTGCGGTGGCGAACGCATCGAGGTTGCCTCCGGCAGCTGCGAACAGCTCCAGCAGGATGAGCACCGGTGGCACGATCAGCAGATCCCCCCGACGCCACGAGGCGAGCAGTTCTTGGGGTCGGTGAAATGCGCCGGCGACGAGCTCACCCTCCCAGATCTCGGGCCTCTGGTCCTCGGGGAGGTGTGCCAGGTAGAACACCGTGTCGTAGCGCACTGGCGCGAAGGGCGGGGTCTTGATGCGACCCAGCTCCCTCAAGGCCGCGGTGTCGTCCGCTGCCTCACGCAGCTGCAGCCAGGGGTCGGCGCGGTCTTGTTCCTGTTCCTTGCGCCGGTCCCTGCGGAGCAGCTCCCTGCGGAGGGTCCGGCGCCGTTCAGCTGGCAGACTGGCCATGCCACGGTCGAGGAGCACGCCGGTCTCCTCGAACAACTCACGCAGGGCGCACCCGCGCAGGTCGGCGGCGTCGCTCGGGTCCGCGACGCCCCCTGGCAGGGCGTGGTAGCCGCCGAAGAAACGCAGCTGCCGCGCCCGCTCCACCAGGTAGACCCTGGTGTCCGGCCCGGACCCCTGCACCAGCAGGATGGCAGCAGCGACGCGTTCCTTGGACATGAAGCGGCTGGCTGTCTCGCTGGCTAGTTGCCCGTGACGTTCTTCAGCGTCAGCAGGGCCATTGCCGTGCCATAGCTGCGGCCCAGCTCGTGGCTGTCGACGAAGCTGCCGTCCATCTCCGGGATCTCCTGGAGCAGCTTCAGGAAACGCTTGTTGTTCCGCTCGCGTTCCTCGTCGGGAAGCAGCTTGTTTGCCTCGCTGGCGTGGTAGAGGGCGTGGAAGAAGAAGAACCCTCCGAGCTGCCCGTCGGAGTGGAAGTCGTTCCGGCGAACGTTCTCGATGCGCTGGATGTACTCCCAGAAGGTGTCGAGGGCGAACTTCAGCTTCTTTGGGTCGCTTCGGCCGAAGGCGAACAGCGCACCCTCGCAGACGGGCATGCGGGCGCTGGCGTCCTTGAGGGGGGTGGTGCGCTTGCTGCCTGGGCGGGTCGAGCCGCCATAGACGAATCCGCCGTTGGCCTCGCGAGCGCTGAGCAGCGCGCCCAGCCCCATGTCGATGACTTCGTCCGGTACCTCGGCGCCGGCCTTGCGCGCGTCGTGAAGCCCCCACAGCATCGCCGCGGTGCAGAAAGCGTTGGGGTACTCGTGGGCCCAGAAACCCGCCGCCGTCTTGCGCCGCGGGTTCTCCTTCAGCTGGCGGGCTGCGGCGTCTTTCACCACCGCGTTCATCTTTTCCAGGATGTCGCGCTTCTTGGCGGTTTTCTGGGTGCTGTTGCCCGCCTGGCGGGACAGGAACAACAGCCGGTAGGTGTCCGCATAGACGTCCTCGTTCTCGCCGCGGTTGAGGCGGTTTGGATCGAACAGGAACTTCTCTGCTCTGGCGATGGCCGCGTCCACGGTCTTGGGGTCGACTTGATCGGGAGCGATGTCGCGGAACTCCGTCATTGCCGTTGCTGCCAGCCCGGTGATCGCGATCCAGACGTTGGGCGTGATCTTCGGCGTCCTCCAGTAGGCGTAGCGGGAATCGGTGAACCCGCCGTGGTTACGCTGTTGGCGTAGCAGGAACTTCATGGCGTTCACCGCCAGCTCCTTTGTGGACGCCGGGTTGCCGGCCCAGGTAGTGTCCCTCGGCATGCCCTCGTAGGCTGCGGGCGGCAACCATGTCAGGTGCTCGAAGCCCGCGAACGTCGGACCCACAGGACGCTCGTCGTCGCCGATCATCCGGTTCACCTTCGCCTTGCGGCCCCAGGTGGTGTCCGGGAACCGTTCCGCGACGGCGTCGAAGATCTTCTCCGCACCGTCGACGTTGCCGAGCCTGAGGTGGTTCGCCGCCAGCAGGTAGCCGGCCTCGGCTCTGCGCTTGCTCCTGCCGTCACCCTGAAACGCCTTCTCCAGGTGGGGGTTGGCCTCGCTGGGGAGTCCCTCGCGGGTGAGGATGAGACCGCGTTCGCACTCGGCGTTCGCCAACAGCTCGGGCGTCGCCTCGTCACCGCCACGGGTGAGGTCGTCCAGGGAGCTCAGCGCGCCCCTGGCGTCGCGGAGCTTTCGCTTCAGGACAGCGCGCTCGTAGATCTCCTGGGGGCTGAGGCCTTCCTTGGACTCGAGCGCGGCGAGACGCAGCCTCGTGCTGGAAGGCCGCGGTGTCCCTGCGGCGGCATCCGCGGCGTGGGCCTTCAGCGCGTGCTTGGCCATGACCCTGCACAGGAGGTCCTCGAACCAATGGGCACTGAAGGTGCGGATCCGCTCCACGTAGTGGACGAGGTTGCCGTCCTGATCCAGGAACATCACTGCCGGCTCCACGAAGTCCAGCGGCTTGAGCTTGAACCTGAGGGCCATGGGCTCGTC
>QJVU01000167.1 GCA_003235605.1 Planctomycetota bacterium
ACCTGAGCCCCGGGGATCCGCAGAAGGGACGACTCGTGTTCGAGAAGAAAAAGTGCGCGACATGTCATCCGGTCCGCGGTGTCGGCAAGGGCGAGGGTCCCGATCTTGCGAAAGCCAACCTGCGACGCAGCGTGGCGGAGATCGCCGGGATCCTGTGGAACCATGGCCCAATGATCTGGAAGAAGCTCGGAGACATGGGGGTGGCGATTGCGCCGTTCACCGTGCCGGAGATGACCGATCTCGTCTCCTACCTCTACTTCATCGAGTACTACGACTCGGGCGGTGATCCGAAGGTGGGGGAGAAGCTGTTCCACGATCGTGGCTGCGGCGAGTGCCACAGCAAGCATGCCAGGGAGAGCATCAGGGGACCCGTGCTCACGGCCATGAAGTCCACGGGCAACCCAACGTCCCTGGCGACCGCGTTCTGGAACCATGCTCCCGCCATGGTGGACGCGAGAGCATCGGCCGTGCTGCCCTGGCCGAGCTTCACCGAGACGGAGATGCGGAACCTGGCCTTCTACCTGCGAACGGCGAGAACCGGGGACAAGAAGGACAAGTAGTAGTCCCAAGGACGGGACCGAGACCAGCCCTCCCTCGGGCTCACGCCCCCGGGCTTGGAAACCCCGACACGCTCACTTGTGACACGTGGTGCAGGTGCTTCCGTTGTCCGGGTGCGGCAGAGGCGCGGTCAAGCCGTGACACTGGCGGCAGTTCATGCTGGGGAGGTGGTTGGCGGGCATTGGCGCTGCCAGGTTGTGGCTCGGTGTGCCTTTGTGGCACGTGAAGCAGCCTTCTCCCTTGAGGGGGAGGTGGCACGTCAGGCAGTGCTTGTCTTGCGGGCTTCCCCACCCTCCCCGATGGCTGCGGGGCTGCGTGTACTGGTGGCAACGGCTGCAGAAGTCGCTCCTGTGGCATGTTGCACACCGGCTCCGGTCCAGAGAGACCAACACCCCATGGCCGCGTCGGCGCCAGAAGTTGGTGTGACTGCGAGGCGCGTTTCGTTGGTGGCAGGCATCACACCCGATCGGCTGGTTGTGGCAGAGCGAGCACCTGTGGATGGTCTCGGTTGTCCGGGCCCGCACCACCTCGCCGTGGCGTTTCTCCCAGGCGTGGCGGTGGGTTTCGGGTACCCACTGCTGGTTGATCCTGGTGTGGCAATCGCTGCATGCATTCGACTTGCCGGCACTGCGGTGACAGTCCAGGCACTCGTCCATGCCCACCGCTGCGTCTGGGGGAATTGCATCGCTATTGCCGATGTCCCCATGGCAGTTCTTGCACTCGACCTCATGCCTGGCATGAGCCGCGTGCGAGAACCGAACCTCATCCGGGATGGTGGCAACGGCCCCTCCCCCTCGCTTGAATCGCCCTTTGTCGTCGAACAGCGCGGCGATGCGGGCTTCCGGTGCCAGAGTCTGCTCCTCGTGTGGATCGTGGCACCGGGCACAGATCTCCTGCGCTGGCATACCTGCTGCATCCCCGGTAAGCGCTCCAGTGTGGCACGTGACACACGTCAGCTTCTTGTCCTCGCCATGGTACGCATGTCTGAAGTGGATGGGTGGGCCGGGCCTCCACAGAAAACACGCACTGGCCCCCGAGAGCATCGTGATCACGACCCATCTCTTCATCCAATGCCAACGGCGTGCTCGCCCGCGGGGCGGAACGGGGTCGTGGGCTCTCATGTCAGGGCCTCCTGATGCCGCCCATTGTACGGGATAGCGCCCTTTGCTTGCCCGTCACAGGACGCGAGATCCGCGCCCAGGAGTACAGGATCCGACAGTTCGTCGATCCCGCTGGCTACTTGTGGCAGGCCGTACACAGCGCACCGGGGTCGGGATGCGGAAGAGGGGCGGTCAAGCCGTGGCACTGGCGGCAGTTCATGCTGGGGAGGTGGTTTGCGGGCATTGGCGCCGCCAGGTTGTGGCTCGGCGTACCCTTGTGGCAGGTGAAGCACCCCTCGCCCTTGAGGGGGAGGTGGCAGGTCAGGCAGTGCTTGTCTTGCGGGCTCCCAAACCCTCCGCGGTGGCTGCGGGGTCGCGTGTTCTGGTGGCAGCGGCTGCAGAAATCGCTCCGGTGGCACGTGGCACAATCACTGCGGTCCAGGGAGACCATCACTCCGTGGCCGCGCTGGCGCCAGAAGTTGGTGTGGCTGCGTGGAGCCCGTCGCTGGTGGCAGGCGTCACAGCCCGTGGGTTCACTGTGGCAGAGTGAGCACCGGTGAACAGTATCCGTTGCCCGGGCCCGGACCACGTCACCATGGCGTCTCTCCCAACCGTGGCGATGGCTGTCGGGCATCCATTGCTGGTTGATCTTGTTGTGGCACTCGGAGCACTTGTTCTGCTTGCCGGTGTGGCTGTGGCAGCTCATGCACTCGTCCTTGGTGACCGCAGACTCCGCGGGAATCGTATCGCTGCTGGCTACACCCCCATGGCACTCCGAGCACTCGATCTCGTGCTCGTAAACGTGAAACCGGTGCGAGAACAACACGTCGTCCGGGACCGAGGCCACTTGCCGAGCCATGTAGCGACCCGTGTCATCAAAGCGCGCCGAGACCCGATCTTGCACTGGCTTCTTCTGGTCGGGGACATCATGACAGGGGCTGCAGACTTCGGGGCTCGGCATGCCGGCCCCCTTCTCGGAATAGACCGTCCCATGACACTCGATGCACTTGAGGCGCTTCTTGCCGACATGAATGGCATGGCTGAAGCCCGGCTTGCCGGGCTCCTGAGTTGAGAACAAGAAACAGGCGCTCATCAAGAGCACCAGGAGGATGGCCAACAGGCCCCTAACCCGGGCGAGTCGACTCAGAACATCCATGTCAACCGCACGTCGAGCTGATGGTAATCATCTAGCTTCTCGTGCTCGAACTCATAGCCCACTCGAAACCGGATGTGCTCAAGCCTGTACTCGGCGCTGATGTAGTAGGTACGCACCCGCTCGCGCTCCTGGTTGATGTCAGGAGTGTGCTTGTACAGGGCGTAGTAGGAGCCGATCGATGTCCTGATCCGTTCGTCGATCTTCAGGGACACGTCCGCTGCCCAGCTGGTCACGTCCTCACCGCCTTCGCTGCTCCAGTAGTCCCCGGTGAGGCTCATGCTCAAACCGTCGAGAAGCACATCCTCCAGCTCCGGCGTCAGGTATACGTGGTCGTAGTCGCGGTTGAACTGCCCCTCGTCCTCGCTCTCTCTCATCCTTCGAAGGTCGAGGCCGCTCGTGACGTTGAAGTGCTCGCCGAAGCCCTTCGCGACCAGGCCTCGGAATTGATAATACGGAAAGTAGTCGAATGCCTGCTCATAGAATGGGTCGAACTCGAGGGACAGTGAGCGCTGGGTCTTGAGCAGCTCGTAGTAGCTGCCCTCCAACTGCAGGTCCCAGCTCTCGACATAGGACGTGCCACGGACCTCGAGGTCGCGGCTGTCACCACCCAGCATCGTGTATCCGGCTCGGAACCGGGTGTGATCGCCGACACCCTGCCAGAGCTGAAAGCCAACGAGGTCGTCATCGTGGTCCTTGGCCACGGTGTCGTCGGCACTGTGTAGCCAGTCAAAGCGCAGGCGGCCCTGGCTCCACGGCTGACCTCCAAGGAACGCGCCGATGACAAAGTCTCCGTCGGACGACGACTCGTAGAGGTGATTGGAGATCCCGCCATAGGCACCGACCTGGATGCGTCCTGGCCCAAGTTCCTCAGTCTCGACCCGCAGGCCGTCCATGGACACGAAAACGGGCGTCTCGTGCAGGGTCTGTCTGCCCAGGCGCAAGATCTCCAGTGGTTCCAGCCGGTGGATGTCTATGTAGGCGTCGTACAGCTCGCCATGAGCACTTTTGTCGTAGGTGTCGTTGATTCCATTGAAGGCGTTGGTCGACGTTCTTCCGTCTATGTCCCAGTCGGCGCTGGCCAGCACATGGGCGGT
>QJVU01000422.1 GCA_003235605.1 Planctomycetota bacterium
TTGGTCCACCCGGTAACGATCACCAATCCCCCGGCGTCGGCGTGGACCCCGGTGACGAAGTCGTTGGCGCCCGGTCCCAGACCCCCTCCCAGGAATGTCGACCAGACCAGGCCCGGGTCGATGGTGAGGCTGGTGTCGCGTTCCCAGGATGGAGCCAGGAACCCGAACCGGTCCGTGCCCAGGAGCCGGAAGGTGCAGGGGACGTGGCGCTTGTTGCCGTCCGGACCCACCTGCCAGGTCTCGGGCCGGCGCTGGGTGAGCGGACCCAGGGGGGTGTCGATGACCAGCAAACCGTCGGCCGCGATCGACAGCCGGTCCGCGCCCTCGACGCGGACGATGACCGACGACAGATCCGCCCCTGGCTCGAGCAACAGGTCGTACTCGGGCACTCCATCCACCTCCCGTAGCCTCACGTCGATGCCGGCGTAGAGGCTGCGGTAGCGGACCGACGCGTAGAGCGGCACCCGCGTGCGCCAGCGGTGCTCGTCGTTTCCGAGGAAGTAGTCATGGTGCGCGGCCAGCCGCTCCTCGCCCACGATCCCGGGGACATGGTTGCCTTCGAAGGTCATCCTCAGGGCAACGCCGCGGATCTTCTGGTCGGTCTCCTGCCCGGTCGGCAGCCACTGGCACGGCGCGCAGCGCACGGGTTCGTGCGGCCTCCCTCCCTGAGGCCGGGCGTCGGGCCGGGCCGGGCGTTCCACCACGTCGAGGACCCAACCTCGATCCTGGAGGAACAGTGTCATCGGGCCGCTCCGGTGCACGAACTTCTGCCCGTGCTGCCACTGCCCCAGGTTGGGCACGAAGCAGCCGGGCTGCCGCTGCAGGATGGCGCCGGCCTGGGCCCTCGTGCACTCCCGGCCGGGGGGAGCTTGAGACCCGGACGTGGAAGGGCCAGGGACGATCGCACGCCCAAGGGCCAGTGCCCCGAGGACGGCCCCCACCAGGACTCCGCTCAGCCTGATGGACGGGGACCAAGCCGCACGGGAAGGAAGCCGGAGAGGTGTCATGTCAGACCTTCGCTGGCGGGGCGGCAGCAACCAGCAACTATACCTGTTCCCCGCGCGCCGCGGCAGATCGTGGATGGAGCCCAGGGGTCAGCCCGGCGGGGTCAGCTCGCTGTGGGGCGTTGAACCGATACTCGCTGTACCCGGTGGTGCTGTAGGAGGAGGTATCGTCATCACCCGGCGGTCAAGCGGGATCGGTCTCCCCGAAGCCAGGGTCGCCCCTTGGACTTCCCTCTGAACTGGGGCATCCTCTTGTCGGGTGCCAGCCCCGGCCCGCTTCGGTCCAAACACTTCCATGAAACTCCCACTTCGGTTGGTCACACACACACGCCCGCTCATCGTCCTGCTCACCCTCACCGGCTGGCTGGCGTCGCAGGCCTCCCCCGAAGACACCCAGAAGATCCTGGCTGCGGCCAAGAAACCACAGGTTGCTGCGCACCTCGACCATCTTGTCAACCGGATCGGGCCAAGGCTCACGTCCTCCACGAACCTCACGACCGCATGCGAATGGGCGCGGGACACGTTCAAGTCGTTCGGGCTGAAGGCCAGGATCGAGCAGTGGGGAACGTATCCGGTCGGGTTCGACCGCGGCCCCTGGTCGGGGCGCATGACCAAGCCCGAGAAGATGGACCTGGTTTTCAAGACCAACGCCTGGACTGCGGGCACCAAGGGCCTTTCCAAGGGCCGGCTGTTGCCGCTGCCCGCGGATGCTGACGAGGCCGAGAAGCTCGGCGCCACGATGAAGGGTGCATGGTTCCTGGTGCCGTCATCGGACCCCAGTCGCTCCGGTCGTCGCGATGGTCGTGATGGTCGCGACGGTCGCGGTGGTCGTGATGGTCGCGACGGTCGCGACGGTCGCGGTGGTCGCGTTGGTCGCGTTGGCCGTGGTGGTCGCGGCGGTGGCGGTGGTCGCGTGGCCCGCGCCATCCTGCGGTTGTTGGAGCAGAACGGCGCAGCCGGCATCATCAACCGCAACGGTTCGAAGCTGCTGGTGACCGGGGGCATTCCGGTGCGAAGCTTGTCGAACGTGCCGAAGCTGCCGAGCGTTCAAATGTACCCCGATCACTTCGAGAAGCTCGCCCAGCTCCTCGAAGATGGCAAGGACGTGGAGGTGGAGTTCGACATCCGCAACAACTTCCGCGAGGGACCGATCAAGCTCTACAACGTGGTTGCAGAGCTCGAGGGCAGCAAGTTCCCCGACGAGTACGTGATCGTCGGGGGTCACATCGACTCCTGGGACGGCGCCACCGGAACGACAGACAACGGCACCGGTGTCGCGACCACCATCGAAACCGCGCGTCTGATCACGGCTGCCGGCGTGAAGCCCCTGCGAACGATCCGGTTCATGCTGTGGAGCGGTGAAGAGCAGGGCCTGCAGGGGTCGCGCGCTTTCATCAAGGCACACCCGGAAGAGAACGCCAAGGTCTCGGCTGTGCTGGTGCACGACGGCGGCACCAACTACGTCGCCGGGATCGCCGCGATGGAAACGATGATCCCGGCGCTCGAAACCGCGCTTGCCCCGATCAAGAACGCACAGCTCAAGTACCCGTTCACGATCCACAGGATCAGCGCCTTCCGGCCGATCGGCAGCGATCATGACTCCTATCTCGGCGTTGGCGTGCCCGGTTTCTTCTGGCGCCAGGCCGGCAAGGCTGTCTACCAACGTACCCACCACACCCAGTACGACACGTACGAGTCGGCGATCCAGGACTACCAGGTCCACTCGTCGAAGGTGATTGCCCTCGGCGCCGTCGGCATCGCCAACCTGCCGGAGAAGCTCTCCCGAGAAGGGTTCCGCTACTCAAGCTTCCGTTTCCAGCGTCCCGGTGGTCAGGGCGGTGGCAACACCCGGCGCCTGCTGGGGGTCCAGACCGACGGGCTGACGATCACGCAGGTGATCCCCGGCTCTGCCGCCGACAAAGCCGGTCTGAAGGCAGAGGACAAGCTGGTGAGGATCGGCAAGACCGAGGTGACCATCGACAGCGACCTGCGCCGCGCGATCCAGGAGGCGCCGGAGCAGGTGGAGATCGTCGTCGAACGGGATGGCAAGCGGGTGACCGTCGTTGCCAACTTCAAGTAGCCGGCCAATCGTGTGGCCGCCTTCGGCCGACAACGTCCCACTCGAACCGATCGGGATCGCCTGATTGCCTCACTCACTCGATCAGCTCTCTTCTACTTGTTCCGCAGGCTCGCCAGCCTCGAGCGAGCGTTCCGGACTCCCCGCTTGTACCCCGTGTAGTTGCCCCTGTCCGCCAGGATCTGGGCCTTGTCGATCTCCACCTTGGCTGCGTCCAGCTGGCCACGATCCATCAAGACACTGGCTGGCACAAGACACACGTTTTCACCTCCTCGCGAGACCCGCTCGCACCGAGCCCATCACACATCGGGCAGGTAGGACCCGGTCCGCGCTCGATGTGGATTCGCTCGTCCTCGCCGCGGCTGAGCGTGTCGCCCGCGGCGGTCTGCCGTTGGTCGACAGAGAGAGATACGAAGCGATTGATGCGAGCTTTCACAACGATGCTGTTTCAACCTGGCAGCCCACATGAATGGAGTCCGAACCACTTCCGGGAGTGGCCCGTTGATCCAACTGGTGCCTTCTCTATCACGACAGTCGGTGTTTCTTGCTGCGCTCCTTGTGGGACCGGCTTGCGAGAGTCCGCCCGACCCGCGCATGCAGCATGCCCGTGAGGCAGAGGCCTGGCAGCACTTTGATGCCAACCTCGACCTCCTCTACCGCCAGCGGCATGGCCTCCGCAAGCCGTTCTTGCTGCCGCCACGGCCCCGGCTGCACAGCGAGATCGAGGCAGCGGCCTGGACCCTTGCTCAAGCCTCTGAGAAGAACTGGCTCGCGGGCATGATCTACTCCGAGACCCTCAACGACCTGGACCACTGCAGACATGCGG
>QJVU01000753.1 GCA_003235605.1 Planctomycetota bacterium
CGGTACGAAGGACATTCGGTATCGTGGGTTGTAGACCTCGCCTGCAGCCTCCTTGGCGTACTCGTTTCCGATCGCGTCGCGCAGTTCCTCCATGTTGCTCCGGGCCACGATGATCTCGTGGAGCCGCATCCAGTGGAACTGTCGGCGGAGCTCCTCACCGTTCCGCGCCGTGGTGAACCGGCGTCCCAGGGTTCCCTGGGTCGGCCACAGCACGGTGTCGAAGGCGTGATACCAGCTGTCGCAGTTCGCCGCGTACCAATCCCAGTCGCCAAACCCGTACTCTACGAAGCCACCATCTGCCTTCGGTAGCAGCAAACCACGGTGACGGTCATCCATGAGGAGGTAGGTGGCAACAGGATCAGCAGGAGCAACCGGGGGACGGATGTCCGACACACAACCGGTGATGCTGAAAAACACGACCAGGAGCGGGAGCAGCAACCACTTCCAGCTCTCGAGCATCGTGAGGACCCTGGCACGGAGCACCCGCGCATGTTACCTGCCGTGGGGCGACAGCTCGTTCTCGCTCTGCAATCAGTCAGCCGCCTGCCCGGCAGAACGGCGCGAGCGGGCCACGGCCGACCACGCGCAAGCGAGAAGGTAGAAGAACAACGTCAGGCACAGGAGCGCGAACACAAGCCGCGGCAGGCTCGGGATCGGAGCAGGAACGAACTCCTCCCTGTGCGTCTCCAACGCTCGCCCACCCAGCATCCCGAACAGGAGCATCGGCGGACCGAGAAGCAGCCGGAGCACGTTCTCACCCAGCTCGGAGACGTTGAACAGATCCCAGTCCCGTGGCAACAGACGCAGCAAGAGCGCGATGGGCAGGATGCTCGCCAGCATGGCGGCGCGGATCAGCTTGTCCCGTGTTGGCAGCAGGAAGTCCTTCATCGGGCCGGGTGCGGTCATCGGCTGGCGGTCCCGGTCACCTTGACCCACCCCGGGGCGGTCGGCTGCGCTTTCTCGTCGTTGGTCGGCTCATCGGCCGGGTCGTGGAAGCAGCGGGGCCGACGATCTCCTGGATCGCCGTGTGCGCCAGCTTGGCGGCAATCCGGTCCTTCCCAGCTGCCACCTCGCGCAGGCGCGGCAGCGCCTCGCTGGCCGCAGGTCCGAGCCTGCCCAGGGATACCACCGCTTCCCGCAACACGTTGGCGTTGCTGTCGGCGAGCCGTGCGAGCAGGAAGCGCAGGTTCCCCGCCGCAGCCCCTGGCGACCGTCCCATGGCGGTCACTGCGGCTCGCCGTAGTGTTGGATCCAAGTCCGAGGAAAGCCACTGCCAGGCCCTCAGGGGCATGTCCTTGCCCCGGCAGGCCCGATAGATCGCCTCCGAGAGCGCGTGGAAGAAGCCGGCGGGTTCCGGGCGCAACGTCATGTGCATGCCGGCGTGGATCTGCACACTCATGCGCATGTTCAAGCGCGGCCTGCGCAGCACCTGCTTCATCACTGGCAGGAGCGCGGCAGCCTCGACGGGCCGCGAAGCGAGGCACCGGGCGGCGGCCTCCCTTGTGTAGACGCTGCTGGACATCAGCAGCCGACGCAACGTGGGGATGGGGGTGTCGCCGGGCACCTGCAGCGCCGCCCGGGTGCGCAGCACTTGGTGCCGCGTGGTGTCGGACTCCAAAGACATCCGGTTCACGACCGCGGCGACGTCGGCCAGACGCTCCTGGTGCCACGGACCGACCCTCCTGAGGACATGAAGCAGCGGCAGCAGGTCAGCGGTCTCCGTGGTCCGCCCCAGCAGCTCCAGGACCACCGGCACCGACCGGGTTGCCGCCGGTCCCAAGATCGCAAGCTCCCTGGCCGCAGCCCATCGTGGTCCTGGTTCGGGGGACCGCAGGTCCTCGATGAGCCGGTCCAGCCGCGGGGCCGACGGAGCCTGGGCCGGCGACGACTTCCCGGGTCGAGTTTCCGGTCCGCCCTCGGACTCGTTCTCTGGACGGGTGTCGACTCCCGTCCGCTGACAGTGTGCCGGGGCAAGGGGCACGAAGGGACAAAGCACGAGCGTGAGGGCAGCGAGGAAGTTGGTCCGCATGGCGTCGGCAGAGACCGCACCCACCCGTCTGGGTTCCCAGCAAGGCTATGGCAACACGATACGGAGGTGGTTCGCCTTGCCGACCTGCAGGTCCACCGGCTGGAGCTGGGACCACGGAGGGGCTCCGCCCGGTTGCCCCATACGGCGGGCGCGAACCTGGTAGCGACCCGAGCTCAGCTGTCCGATCTTCATGCTCGTTCCGTGCAACCAGCGCCGGATCGGCTTGCTGTCCTCGCCGATCCTGGTGAGCTCGAGCTGGATCGGACCGGGTTTTGTTACCCCACCGGATGGCACACACTCAACCGAGAGCGTCGCCGCCGGCTCGACCTCGAGCTCCCTCTTCGTCACCTCTCCCGCCGTGACCTGGAGAGGCTCCGCCTTCCCCTTCGCGTAGTCCTCGGAGCGCACCCCCATCGAGTACTGGCCGGGGGGCACGTCCTGGAAGCTGGCGATGCCGCGTGCGTCCGAAACAGCGGCGACTTGCTGGGCGCCTCCTTGCCAGTAGAGCGGGTAGAGCGACGAAGCGCCGTCAACGCGTAGGTCGACGTTGACCCCCCCCACCGGCTTGCCGCCGGAACGCACTTCGACCTGCACCGAACCCGCGGCGAGGTAGGGGTCGTGGACATGCGCGCCGGTACCACGGATCGTGACCTCCTGCCGATACAACATCGCCTTCCTGTCGCGCTGGATCGCAAGGACGTAGGTGCCGGGCTGCAGCCCATCGAATCGGAAAACACCGTTGTCGTCGGTTCTGGTGCGTTGGAGCGTGTTCATGGCCGCTGCGTCGTGCTGGTCGGGCGCTGGCTTGGCCATCAAGGAAACACGCGTATTCTTGCGCAGACCAGTGCTGTCACGCACCGTGCCGCTCAGGCTCGCCAGCTTCGGTCGCTCGAGCAGCACCTCCACGGTCTTGTTGGCGTCAACGTGGAAGGAGACCCGCGCTCCGATCTCCGCGCCCGAGGACTGGTTCATGTAGAAGCCCCAGAACATGGGGCCGCCCTGACCACTGTCCATCGTGTTCTGCAAGACCGCTTCGTAGTCTCCCGTGGCAAGTGGTCCGACCGTGGCGCGACCGGTCGCGTCGGTACGTCCGGACTTCTTGCGCTGTCCGGCCTGGAGGATCCTGAATCCCTGTTCTGCCGCGGGCCGGCCCTCGTCGTCAAGGACGCGAACGGCGACGGTGCCGCCGGCCTGCATCTCGATCCTGGTATCGACCCTGCCCCTGGCCGGAACGACGAGCCTGATTGGTTTCGGGGACACCCAGCTCGTGTGTGTCGCATGCAGCTGGTACTCACCGGACTCGACGCCGGCGAACTCACACTCACCATTCTTGTCCGTGACATCCAGAGCGACAGCAGGCTGTTGCACCATGTTCCCCGGCAGACCTTGAAAGAAAGGTGCGCCACTCGGGAACCTGTTGGCAGGCCGCCTGTCAGGAAGACTGAGACGGACCTGCGCGTTCTCGATCGGGTTGCCGTCGGGATCGAGGACCTGGACCATGGCGACACCACCGCGCCGCGCAGCGATCTCCACACCTTCCAGCCTCTTGCCCGCAACGATCTCGAGGGGCCCTTGCACGGCGCGCGGATGCGCTCCGCCCGCCACCAGCCACACCTGTCCGGGCTGTATGCCCTCGAGAACGAACCGTCCGCCCTCGTCGGTCTTTGCGGC
Source organism: Planctomycetota bacterium (assembly GCA_003235605.1). The sequence continues at coordinate 3,701 of QJVU01000753.1, forward strand.
ATTCCCAAGCTGCCCGCGACCGGGCACCATGCTCCGGGTGAAACGCACTCCACCGGGCATGAGGGATGCATCCACCGTGCCGAGCACACCCGGCTTGAAGTTCGGTGCCTGTTTCGTCCAGTAGACGGTGCTGCCGGCAATCGGCTGTCCTCGTTCGTCCAACACATGACCAGCGAGGCTCCCCAGGCGCGGAAGTTCGAGGCGGAC
>QJVU01000515.1 GCA_003235605.1 Planctomycetota bacterium
TAGGTGAGGCGCATGCTCGTTCGGGGGAGGGGAGGAGGGGCGGGACAGCAACAGGCGGCCCGTTACCTCAGGACCTCACGGTTATTCGCGAGGCGAGGTCCGTCCGGAGGTCCGTTCGGTCCAGGGCATCATAGGGATCCGCCCTTCAAGTCCGAATACCCCCGAAAACCACCACCCCCAGCGAGCCAAACAGGATCGTGGGCACCCAGGAGGCCACCACCGGATGCAAGTAGTAGTTTTGCCCGAGGTTCTGGCAGGTGAGGTCGGCGCACAGGTAGCCGCCGCAGATGACGATCGACATCGCCACACGCTCGATCCGACTGCCCCGCTCGAAGTGCACGGCAAACGGCAAGGCCAGGAGCAGCAGGATGATGTTGGCAAAGGGAAACGTGATGTGCTGATGCAGAGCCAGGACATAGGCCCGGCTGTGGGGATGGGCCTGCATGAGCTGCAGCAGCTCGCTGTAGGACAGCTCTCCCGCCTCTCGCTCCTTTTTTCCCGACTGCCAGAGCAGCTCCGGCGTCAAGCCGGGCATCCCGAGCCATTGCCTCACCTCGAAGATATCGCCGCGCTTCGAGCTACCGTCGGTGAGCGCCCACTCCTCCTGCTCGGGCTCCCAGGTGGCCACCGCAGCCTCCACGTAGGTCGCCGCGTCGGTCCCGTTGCCGGTGTCGTAGAGGATCACCCCTTCCATCTTCTGCAGGCCGTGGTAGTAGCGCTTGCAGTAGAGGACGAGGTTGTCGTTGTCCGGAGACCTGAGAATGCCGTCCGTCAGACTGACCTCGCCGGAACCCCCTGAGAGGCGGGCGCGCATGCTGTGACGGAGGCTGGCACAGTAGGGCACCGCGCTCTGCCACAGTAGAGCCATCATCGTCGCCGACAAGAGTCCGATCGTCAGCACCGGCCTGAGGATGCGGAACATGCTTCGGCCGGTGAAGAGCATCGGGGCCAGCTCGTTCTGGGCCATCAGGCGGGAGACCGCGAACATCGCCGCGATCACTGCTACGAACGGTGCGATGGTGACGAACAAGTACGGCACGGACACCAACTGGTAGCTGATGACCAGCCATGCCAGTTCGAAGACGCCCATACCATGTTTTTCCGCAGCCAGGACATACTGGTCCATCTCCATGAGCATCTCGATCATGATCACCATGAAGATGAGGAACACCAACGCGGCCACGTAGGCCCCGAGCACTGCCTTGGCAACGTAGCGGTCCATCCGTGCGACCATGGCGGCTTTGAAGGCTCCTTCGTTATCAGATCCGCAGCAGGCGCCAGCAGAACGGCGTGCCGAGGAGCACGGTGACAGCGGCAGGCAGCCAGCCAATCAGGTCCCGGAACGACGAGCCGATGCGACCGAACATGTTTTCTCCAAAGAAGTCAGTTACGTAGAAGATGCTCAGCGGGATGATGCAGAAGGTGAGAGCAAGGACGCGACCGCGCTCGCGGGAGAGCACGCCGATGCAGAAGCCGATCGGGGCAAGCAGGAACGGCATCAGCGCGAAGCAGGCCCGGCGGTTCACCATGTAGCGAGCGTATTGCGCGGCATCCTCCGAGCGCACCCCGCGCGCCACCTCCGACAGGAGGCTGTCGCTGCGCAGGTCCTTGTCCTGCTCGACCCGCCGTTCGTTGTCCACGATCTCCATCAAGTCGATGGTAATACGGAAGTCACCGATGTTGCCGCCAGCAGGCAGCACCCGCATGTCTTCGAGGTGCAGGCTGAGCTGATTGGTGTTGTCATGGGCGTGGAGGCTGGCCTGGGAAGCACGCACGAGGGTGCCGGCCTCACCCAACGAGCCGATCCGCAGGGCCCGGGCCAGGCTCCGGTCTTGGACGAAGATCAGCACGTCGTGGAACACGTTGCTCTTGTCGCGGTTCTTCCAGACCATGGTGCCGCCGCCAAGCGCAATGCGACCTTCCCGCTCCGTGAGGTTGGCGAGAGCCTTCTTCGAGAGCTCCGCCACCACACGGTACTTGTTGTAGTGGGCAGAGGGGATGAGGTAGTGGTTCGCAACAGCCGCGACCACCGAACAGACAACCCCGAGCAAGAGCGCGGAGACCAAGGGTACGCGCGGGCTGATGCCTGCGCTGCGGATGGCGGTGATCTCCCTGTCCTGCGAGGCACGCGCAAATGCCAACACTGTTGCAAACAGGAAGGCCACCGTCAGCAAGTGGGGAATGGCATCGGCCGCAAGCAGCAGCGTGGTGATGGCAGCATCCAAGAGGTCACCACCCTTGACCAGCCGGATGCCCCGGTAGAGGAAGCAGATCAGGGCTATTCCGAACAGCACCAGGAAGGAGAGCACGCCGTTGACGGTGATTTCCCACAGGTAGTAGCGGTGGATCTTCCACATCGTCGGCTGCGCAGCATAATCCCCGGTCCGCCGATGATCACCCGAGGCGACAGAGCTGACCTGACCGATTATCAGACCGAACGGGTCCGGTGCAGCGTGGACGTCCACTACCTGAACGCGTTGCTGCCTCTGCTGGAAAAGCTGGATCACGAGGACTGGCCTCAGTGGACCAAGATCAAGGAGACCACCGTCCGGACCATCCTTCGCGGCTCGGTCCCCGATCCCCACGGAGGCGCCATAGACCTGCACCTCAAGCTGTTCCGAGCCGTCAACCTCTCCGACCACGCCCGGGATGCGTTGGGTGGAGCCCGTTCCTTGAAGGAGTTCCACAACCTCCGCGAAGCCCGGCACCGTGGAGTCCCGTGCATCCGCTCGGTGGCAGCCGGCAGCTTCAAGGGCAGCCATGGCAGCCGCAGCTTCCTGCTAACCCTGACCGAGGAGGGGCAACCGCTCCGCCGCGGCCCCCTGCCTCGGAGGTCCGCGGCTGCCGCGGGCAGGCTCCTCCGCAAGGCCCATGACCGTGGCCTGCACGCCAAGGACCTCCATCCGGGGAACGTGTTGGAGCGACCGGACGGCCTGCTGCTGATCCTGGACCTCACCAGCGCCCAGCTGGCGAACCCCCTGGATGCGCGGCAGCGCGCGCGGGCACTGGCCTACTTCTGCCTGGATCTCGACGGCCTTGTCCGCGACCCCGCGGCCCGGCCCCTACTTCAGGCCTACGGCGTCAGCCCGGAGCTTGTGGCGCGGGCCCAGCGCGAGGCCAGACGGTTGCGCAACCGTGGGCTGTCGGCGTTCGGCCGGCGGGCGTTTCGCCATGGCTCGTGGACACACGTGGCGAAGAAAGGACTCTACCTGCACGGCCCGCAGAGGCACCTGTGGGAGGCGGCAAGGTTCCTGCTCCGGGACCTGCCATCCCTCACCCCCCTCAAGTCGGGCCGTCGGGGCGCGGTCTACGTGCAAAACGAGGTCGTGGCGAAGCAGAGACATGCCGCGCATGCGCGCCAGCTGTTCCAGAACGCCTACTGGCTCACCCATGCCAGCGTGCCCGTTGCGGCGCCGGTCGCGCTGAGGACCCGGGCGGGCCTGGGTGTCGTGGTGAGCCGCCGCCTGCCCTGGCCCACGCTGAAGGCGGAGGTCGAGTCGGGGCTCCCTGGCGACTCGCTGGCGGCTGCGGCCCGAGAGCTGGGTCACGCGGTGGGCCGAATGCATAGCTTCGGACTGCGCAACCGCGACATGCAGCTCAAGAACCTGATCCGGGAGCCCGATAGCAACCGTGTGTTCATGGTGGATCTGGACGGCATCCGTCGCAAGGTGCCGCTGGACGACCGCGGGCGCGCCGCCGATCTCGGCAGGCTGCTGGCAGCCTTCTGGGATGCTGGTAGCCCTGGTGGAGAGGGAACCCTGAGGCGGTTTGCCCGCGGCTACGCATCGAGCTGCAGGCGGCTATGCAATCCGGTCAGGCTTCGACACCTTGCGTGTCGTATCGTGGGAAGAGCATCCGAGTGGGCAAGCGTCCCTCGGAGCACCCCCGCCTGAGCCGACGCATCCAACGCCGCATTCGCAACGCCCGGCGCCGGATCTACGGCTGGCTGTTCCGATGCTGCTATTGGACACTGCCCAGGCTGCCGAACCGGGTCATATCGATGCTGGCTCGGACCGTGGTGATGCCTGTCGGCCGGTTGATGTTCTGGCGCCTTGCCGAGCAGAACCTCCACAAGGTCTATGGCGAAGGACTCAGCGCCGCAGAGCGACGCAGGATCCTCAGCGGCGTGTTCCGCAGTCTCGGATCGCTGTTCGTGGAGGTCTGCGGCCTGATGACCAAGGGGCACGAGTACTACCTGGGCCGTACCGAGGACTCCGCGGCGCGGCGCAGGCTGCTGCAGTTGGAGGAGTCCGGCGGCTGGATCGGCGTCAGCGGCCACATCGGCAACTGGGAGCTGCTGGCAGCCTGGCTGAGCTGGCTGCCTGGTCGCGACCGTGTCTACGCAATCGCCAAGCGGGTGCCCAACCCCCACCTGAACCGGATCGTCGAGGACGCGCGTCGACGCGTCGGCGTCCATACCCTCTACCGGGAAGACCCGCCCACCAGGTTCCTGCGTCTGCTGCGCGAGGGAGAGCGCATGGGCGCAATCCCGGACCAGGACGTGCCGAGCCTGCCTGGGATCTTCATCGACTTCCTGGGGCACCCGGCCTACACGCCAACCGGGCCGGCCCGGCTGGCGCTGGCGGCCAACGTGCCGCTGGTACCGATGGCTTTCCTGCGCAAGGGAGGGGGATTCGAGGTGATCGTCACAGAACCGATCTACCCTGACCGCTCGCGTCCCAAGGACGAGGAGATCCTGCGCCTCACACAAGCCTGGAATCGTCGCCTCGAAGAGATGATCCATGAGCACAGGGACCAGTGGGCCTGGTTCCACGCGCGCTGGAAGACCACGCCGGAGCGGCTGGCGGATCGCATGATCCCGGCCCGGGAGCCACGGGAGCTGGTGCCGCAGGGTCCTTGACCCGGTTCCGGCGCACCTGTACTTGGATCCATCGAGGTCCATGCAACCTGGTACCACATCCACTGCTCCCCGGGAGTATCGGGGGCGGACTGTCGCTCCACGACGGCAGGTCTGGGGTTCGCTTCCCCTGGCCAAACGCGTCCGCAACGTCCGCCGTAGGGTCTACGGTTGGATCTTCCGTTGTGTCTACTGGACGCTACCGACCCTGCCGCTCTGGCTCATCTCCTTGCTGGCCAGGACGATTCTCGTTCCCGCTGCCCGCCTCAGGTACTGGCGCCGGGCAGAACGAAACCTGATCCAGGTGTACGGAGACGAGCTGAGTGCCGGACAGCGGGAGCAGATCTTGAAAGGGGTGTTCCGCAACATGGCCTCGCTGGCGGTCGAGCTGACCGACGCACTCAAGAGAGGTCCCGACGTGTATCGAGACCGCGTCGAGGACACCGGGCTGGCGCAGGTTCTCCTCGAAATCGAGCAGCGCTCGCCGCGGGGCTGGATCGGTGTCACCGGCCATCTCGGCAACTGGGAGCTGATGGCGTCCTGGGGGGCCCACCTGCACGGGTCCCGGGACGGGCACGCCGTCGGCAAGCGTCTGCCCAATCCCCATCTCAACTCGATCGTGCATGAGGCGCGTCAACGTCTCGGAATCGGCACAGTCTACCGGGACGACCCCCCCACGAGAGTGGTGCGCATGCTCAGGGAAGGAGTCCGCCTGGGTATCGTGCCGGACCAGGATGTTCCCTCCCTGCCGGGGGTCTTCATCGACTTCCTGGGGCGGCCAGCCTACACGCCGACCGGGCCAGCCCGTCTTGCCCTGGCCGCGGATGTCCCGCTGATCCCCATGGCGCTCGTTAGGAAGGGCAACGGGTTCGTGGTGATCCATGAAGAGCCGATCTACCCGGACCGCAACCGTCCCAAGCGGGAAGAGATCGTGCGCCTGACGCAAGCATGGAGCAAGGCGCTGGAGAACATGATCCACAAGCACAAGGATCAGTGGGCCTGGTTCCACCGGCGATGGCGGACGACGCCACAGAAGCTGGCTGACCTGGGACGGGCCGAGGTGGGATAGGGCTATTGATCCCGCGGCGGCGGGAAGTGCTCGTTGCCCTTGTACTCGTCGCCCATACCGAAGTTCTGCACCCATAGCCGGCCGGTGTTGCCGACGGCAAACTCGGTGTGGCCAGGCATCAGGATGTTGCGGTGGTGGCCAGAGGAGTGCAACCACCTGCGGTGGGCGTCGGCGGCAGACGGCGTGGTGGCCAGATTCTCGCTGACACCTGACGTGTAGCCCGCGAGCGCCATGCGCTGGTAGGGTGTCCTGCGCTCGGGGTTGGGCGAGAAGTGGCCGAAGTAGCCGAGAGCTCCCATCTCCACTGCGTGGCCGCGGGCTGCCTTGTGGATCTTCGGATTCACGGCAAGGATGCTGCGTCCCATCATGCGGCGGTAGCCGTTGGTGATGGTGACCTGGGAATGTTCACCCTCCGAGAGAATCTCCTCGGCCAGGGTCTCGTTCAGCATCTCAATGCGCATCTCCAGGAGGAACCGCTGCAACTCCTTGGGGTCTTTGCAGAAGTTGTTGGGTGTCAGCTCCTTGACCGGCGGAAGAGTCTCTATCCAGGCAATCTCCTGCATCTCGGCGCCCACTGGCTCGTCGAGCCGGGACAACGAGCCGTTGACCCAGCGCAGGAACTCGATGCCTCGTCGCAGCGCCTGGGGCACCACCGCCTTGGTCTTGTCTTGAAGCCAGATCTTCTGCACCGCGGCAACGCGCTTGTCGACTTCCTTCTGCACCTTCCAGTACTCCGATGCCTTCTCACCGCTCACCGCCGGAGGTCGGTAGGGATAGAAGTACTTCTCCAGGTCGAAGATCAGGACCAGCGCGTCGGCTCGAGCCTTGTCCAGCCGCTCCCGGGCAGCCGCCACCTTGGCATAGCCCTTCAGGAACGGGCTCTTCCGAATGGTCTCGATGAGCTTGCGCTGCTGGGCCCGGAGCGCCAGGGCAGCCGCGTCGTTGGCGTCGCCACCACCAGTCAGGAGCTCGGCCAGCGTCTTGTCACGGGCCTGCTTGTCGCGGTTGTGCAGCTGTTCGATCCGGCTCCGGAACTTCTTGGCCAGGTTCTCCACCCGCAAGAACCGGGTGGCGACGAACTTGCCGTTGACGAGCGAATAGCCCTCGGCACCCACGTGCTCGTGGCGACCACGGCTGATGACGCCGTCGACCTGCGCCTTGAGACCGGCGTTCTTCTGGACCAGTCGGGCAAGAAGCTGCTCCGCGCCCTCTGAGTCACCACCGCGGTAGCGCAGCACCGCCAAACCCAGGAACCCATCGGCCGGCATGTCCAAGGCCGCGAGGATCTTGGCTGCCTGGTCCGCCCCCAGTGCGAACCACCCAACCTTGACCGTATCCTTGGAAGTGCCACAGACCAGGAGATGGCCCTCCATGCCCGAGACGGGCAGGATGCGATCCTCGGATGCCGCCAAGGCCACCTGCAGTCCGAGCTCCGGCTTGATCCGGGCCCCCACCTGCTTGGACATCTCCACGACCAGCTCGAGGTCCGCCGCCCGGTCCGCCAACCCAGCGGCAAGCTGCGGACGCTCCTTGAGGCGAGAGATCCCGTCCCGGGCTCGTGCAAGCGCGGCGTCCAGGTCGCCAGCTTGTTCGGCGGCTTCCATCCGGTGAACCATTGCCCGGAACAGGGCGGAGTGGTCTGCCTCGGTCATCGCCGCGGCAGCCACCGGGTTGCGCCTCCGGATCCTCGGAACCGCAGGGTCTTCGACCTCCAAGGCATTGCGGCGAGCCACGGGTTGCTCGCTCGCACTTTGCTTCGCGTTCTGCTTCGCGCCTTCCTTGGAGCTGTCCTTCGGCGATCTGGCGGGAGCCGGCTTCGGCGCCGCGGCTACATACGGCAGGCGAGGGGTGGCGGGGCCCAGCTCCAGGTCGGCCTCGAGGCCACAGAGGGAGTGGTAGACCTCCGCCAGGGGGCCGATGGTTGGGAAACGGATCACTTCCGCCCGCAGCAGCGTCACAGCCTCCGACAGCTTGCCCTGGCCGCGAAGCTGGTTGGCGCGCGCCACCAGTTGCTCCATCTCGGCTCGGGTGGCCTGTCGAACCTCGTCCAGGAGATCACGCAGCGGCGCCGCGTGCGCCACGGGAACGTCGGGCAATGCCTGCCGCAACATCTCGAGCGCGCGGGCATGTTGCTTCTCGGTGTGGAGCTTGCGCACGTCGGCGATGCGTGCGTCCAGCCACTCGGGCCGTGGGGGCACGTTGGTCCCCTGGCCGTCGGTACCTGGCCCGGTGCCCGGGCGGGTCCCACCCTCGATCGTCCCTCCTCCTTTCCTGGGACCAAGTGCCGCCAACGCAGCGCCGCGGTCCTGTTCCCGGAACTCCCTCAGGCGGCCGGCAACTATGCAGGCCGCCTCGCGCACGGCGGCGGGGTACTTCTTGGTGTCGAGGTCCTTGAGCCAAGCCAGCTGCTCGCTCCAGGTCTTGTCCAGAACGCCCTGTCGTACCTCTTGGCGGAGGCGTGCGAACTCCTGCGCCGTCGCCTCGAGCTGGCGTCCGAGCCCGTCGACGAGCGCGCGCCTGGCCTGGTTTTGCCCCGCCCACTCTTCCCGCAGTTTCGCGAGGACCTCGCGGCCCTCGTCGAACCTGCCACCTGTGCGGGCCCTGCGAACCTGGTCGTTCTCGGTGTAGGGCACCTGCAGCGAAGCACCAGGGCTCCACTTGGACAGGAACATCGCCAGCCCCGCGGCCGCCACCACGGCGACACCCACCACCAGCTTGGAGCGGTTGGGTGCCCTCCGGCTCCGAAGCCGCGTGTGGGAGGACGACGGAGCAGTCTGCTCCAGGACGTCGCTGGCGGTGGCGGGACGGCGCAACTGTTGTCCTAGCACCAGCTGTGCCATGCCAAGCTGGATGCGGTCCCCGAGCGCGAGGTGGGCCTCGCGAACCGGCTTGCCGTTGACCTCCAGCGGCGCATCATCGGACTCGGCGCAGATCCGGTAGCTGGTCTCGCCCGCAGAGTCCTGGAATGCAACAACTCTGGCATGACGTTCCAACACGCCCTCGGACTGCAACCGGATGTCGCACTCGGGAGCTCTGCCTATGGCGACGGGACGTCCCTCGAGGGGGCGGTAGAAGGAGTCCCCGCCATCCAATATCTGGAATGTGAGCATCACTCTCCTGAGGTCCACTCTCCTGAGGTCTGGTGCTTGATGAGGCGAGCCGGGTCTCGAAGCCTCAACTCTACGTAGTGGTCGCGCCAGGGCAAAGCCCCTGGGTCACCGGAAGCCCCTCGGCTACCCGGAGTGGTCCGCGGAAGGGTCGGAACGGAGGTCCGGAGACAGGTCCTTGGCCTCGATGACCTCGGTCTCCACCAGGGCTGCAGCCCGCTGTATTTCGTTCTGAAGCTGGCGAACGTTGCCCGGCCAGCGGGCCGCGGCGATCACCTTCTCCGCCCCGGGTGAAAGCGTGCGGCGACGACCGTCCCGGCGGCAGGCCTCGCCCAGCAGGTGCCGGGCCAAGAGCAGGATGTCCGGGCCCCGATCCCGCAGCGGGGGCAGACGCACCTGCAGCACGTCGAGGCGGTAGTAGAGGTCCTCCCGAAAGCGACCCTCCGACACCATGGTCTCCAGGTCCTGGTTGGTGGCGGCGATCACCCGCACGTCGACGCGCCGGACCTTGTTGCCCCCGACGGGTCGCACCTCGCCCTCCTGCAGCACTCGCAGCAACTTGGCCTGCATGGCCAGGGCCATGTCGCCGATCTCGTCCAGGAACAGGGTTCCCTTGTCGGCAGCCACGAAGTGGCCAGGGTGGTCCCGTACGGCGCCGGTGAAGGCGCCACGGACGTGGCCGAACAGCACCGACTCCAACAGCGTCTCGGGAATGGCCGCGCAGTTCTCGCTCACGAAGGGCTTGCCGGCGCGAGGGCTCAACTCGTGGATCGCGCGGGCGACGAGGTCCTTGCCTGTGCCGCTCTCGCCACGCACCAGCACCGGCACCGACACCATCGCGAATCGTCTGCACAAGGCTTGGACAGCCCGCATGGCAGGACACTCGCCGATCATGCCATGAAAGCTGGCGTTTCCATGGGGGAGGGCCTCTGCGGCCTGGGCCCTCTGCGTTTCCTGCACCAACCCTTGCATCGCGGGTAGGAGGGTGGAGTCGTCCAGAGCGCGCGCCGCGTCGAGCAGCCCCTTCAGCCGAGACAGGATGTCTTCGCGTTCGCTCAAAGGAGCCCTCCCCCGGGAACTACCTGGAGCTGATCGTGGTCGGCGAGCAGAGTGCGCCTGCTGCCGTCACCAAACCACACCACCACCCGCATCCGCGACCCTTTGCCCACGATCCGGAGAACCTCGCCGGAACCGAACATCGGATGGACTACCCTCGCACCCGGATGAAGCGCTGACCGTTCGTCGTCGCGTATGTCGAACTCGGGCTCATCCTGGGCGCCGGATTCTTCCAGGAACTCCCGCCACAGTTCGTCCTTGCGATCGATGCAGTCCTTGGGAATCTCCTCCAGGAACCGCGACGGTATCTGGGAGGAGAACTGCCCCTGGAACAGGCGCTCCCGGACATGGCTCAGGAACACCGAGCGTCGTGACCTCGTGAGCGCCACGTACATGAGGCGCCTCTCCTCTTCGAGGTCCCTGGGCAACTCGATGGAGCGCATGTGTGGGAACAGGCCCTCCTCCAGACCGATGACAAAGACGTGGTCGAACTCCAGTCCCTTTGCCGAGTGCACTGTCATGAGGGAGACCCGCGGACCGAGCTCCTCGCGGTCAGCCGATGTCAGCAGGCTCACGTGCTGCAGGTAGCCAGCGAGACCATGGTCATGGGACTGCTCGAAGGAGATCGTGTCGTTGAGAAGCTCCTGGATGTTCTCCTCGCGGGTGACGTCACTCGGGTCGCCCAGGTTGGTGGCATGGTCGACGTAGTCGGTGGCCTCCAGCACACGGGTCAGAGCCTCGGACGCCAGCAGCCCCGAGGCCAGGGTCTCCGAAGCCCCGGACACCGGGGATGACGCGCTCATCAGCCCATCGAAGAGACACGCCAGCGCATCCAAGCCTCGGCGGGGCTTGCCCGCGAATTCCCGGCGGACTTCCTCGTCGCGGACCGCCTCCACCAGCGACATCTCCCGGTCCGTTGCCAGTTGCCGGAGTTTCGCCTTCGTCGTCTTTCCGATCCCTCGAGGCGGAACGTTGAGGATGCGGTCCATGCTGAGGTCGTCCAGGGGATTCACCACCACCTTCAGGTAGGCGACCAGGTCTTTTATTTCGCGGCGCTCGAAGAACGACAAGCCGCCAACGATCTTGTAGGCGATCCCTCCGCGGCGAAAGGCCTCTTCCAGCGCACGACTCAGATAGTGGGCGCGATAGAAGACCGCGATTTCTTCAGGGTCCGCGCCCTCGGACAACAGCTCGAGTACCCGCTCGGCCACCTCCATGGCCTCCTCCCCACCATCGCCGAGGCGCTTGCAGGAGAGCTTCTGGCCGAAGTCTCCATCGGTGCGCAGCACCTTCTCCATGCGCTCCTTGTTGTGCTCGATCACGCCCTGGGCCGCCTCGAGGATGCAGCCGGTGGAACGGTAGTTGGTCTCGAGGCGGATGACGGTGGTGTCCGGAAAGTCGTTCTGGAAGTCCAGGATGTTGCGCAGCTCGGCGCCGCGGAACCGGTAGATGGACTGGTCCGGGTCCCCCACAACACAGATGTTGCCGCGGTCGCCGGCCAGGAGCCTCAGCATCCTGTACTGGACCAGGTTGGTGTCCTGGAACTCGTCCACGAGCAGCCACCGGTAACGCTCCTGGTACCGCGCCTGGATGTCGGGAAACTGCTGCAGCAGGTCGACGAAACAAAGCAGCAGATCGTCGAAGTCCATGGCCCCAAGGGAGTGAAGCCGAGCTTGGTAGGGCTCGAAGAGCACCCGGACGACGCGATCCACCTCACTGAGTCCGGCGATGAACCCCTCCGGGCGAACATCTCGGTTCTTGAGGCGGGAAATCCGCGTGCCTACCTCCGCCGGCCGCACCGTGCTGTCGGAGATCCGATGCTCGGCCATCAGCATCTTGATCAGGGTGTCCCGGTCGTAGGTGTCATAGATGGAGTAGTCGCGCGGATAGCCCAGGTGGTGGCCATCTCTGCGCAAGAACCGCGCACAGGCAGAGTGGAACGTGGAAACGTGCACGCGGCTTCCACCCATGGATTCCACTCTCGATGCCATCTCCTGGGCGGCCTTGTTGGTGAAGGTCAGCGCCAGGATCTCGGTCGGGGCGACGCCATCCTGGATCAGGCGCACGATCCTCCGGGTGATCACCCGGGTCTTTCCCGACCCGGCCCCTGCCAGAACCATGAGCGGTCTCTCGCCGTGCAGCACCGCCTGGCGTTGGGGCTCGTTCAGGTCTGTGAGTGGATCGTTCACCGGGCGGACGAGCATAGCGCGGCAACGCGTGATGTCGGTACGCGAACCGGGCAGGGACCTGGAGGCCCCTGCCCGGCCAAGGCTCCCGGCCACCGGCCGGCAGAACGTCCGCAGCCTACTTCGTGGTGTAGGAGAAGGCGGGGTTGTAGGTGTAGCTGGCAGTGAAACCCTGTGCCGTGGTGGCCGTCGGGCTCGAGTAGGCGTAGAGCTGCAACCTCTGGTCCGCAACTGGTGGCAGGTCTACGGGAGCAGTGGTTTGTTGATACGCTCGGGTCAGCTTGAACTGGTTCGTGACCGAGTCGAGCCAGGCAGCCTGACCAGAGATCGTGAGGTTGGCCAGCCCGTTCT
>QJVU01000530.1 GCA_003235605.1 Planctomycetota bacterium
AGATCTGGTGGGAGGACGCCAACGGGGAGAACGTCGTCTACGACAACGGAACCGACCAGGCGATCGCCGCCGGCAGCATCAAGGTCCACACGAACTAGTTCAGCGAGGAGCAGCAGTGCTCGTGAGGCTTTCGCCCGCTGCGCCGGCCCGTCCGGAGCAGCGGGGGTGGCCACGTACCCGGCCAGGGAGGCGGACCCTCTCAGAAGTACATCACGTGATCGGCCCGCAGCGCCAGGTCGATGATGCTCGTCGCCCCCAGGACCTCCACCCCGTCGATCAGGTCGTCCATGGTCATGTCCCAGAGCGCCATGCTCTGCTGGCAGACCCGCAGCTTGACCTCGGCGTCGAGTGTCTGCTCCAGCATCGTCTTCAAGGTGACATCGCTCTTCGGGTCCAGCTGCACCTTCTCTGCCGCGCCCTTCCGGAGCTGGTTGGTGCCGTCCATGGTGAACCACACCATCACGTCCATCTCCATGGCCGCCGCTGCCATGGCGTAGAACAGCGGGGAATACGTCCGGCGCGGCGTCTCCACCCCGTGGGTCTGGATGACCAGGATCTTCTTGCCTTCCGGGTCTTCGGTCATGGCTTCTCCTCGACGATGTCCTCGATGATGTCCTTGCCGGTGTCCTTGCCGGTGTCTTCGATGATGTCCTCGATCCTCCCCTCCCGGAGCCGCACCGCGACGCGCAGGTTACCGTGCATCCGCTCCACCACCTCCACGTCCTCGTGGATCTTTACGCCGTCACGGCGGAGACCACCGGGTCGGTAGAGAAAGCTCTCCGACAGCAACCGACGCTCGAGCCTCTCCACGGCGGCCACTTCCGCGGCGGTCAAGTCTCCGGGCACCAGCTCCCTGCCCAGTGTCTCTGCGCACTGCTTCAGGTAGATGCGCGCCACCTGTCGCCGGTCGGGGACGCGGCCCAGCTCCCTCTTCATCGAGGTCATGTACTCCCGCAGGCTCCTCTCCACCTGCTCCCGGAACGCCGGCGACCGCGGCCGGAGGACCCTCGCCATCATCCCGGTGTCGAAGTCGAAGATCAGGTTGCCGATCAGGACCTCGGCGTTGCCGATGTGCCCGGCCCCGGTGCCGACGATCTTGCGACCGTTCACGTGCACGTCGTTGGTTGGCCGGAAGCAGGCCTCGAGGCCCAGCTGGCGGTAGGTCTCGACGAGGGGGCGGGTGAAGACCTCGAAGCGTCGCTCGACCCGGAAGGGCAGGCTCTCCGGAGCCATCACCCACTGCACGAACAGTTGGTCCCGATCCAGGTAGACCGCGCCGCCGCCGGTCTCCCGCCGCAGGACCAGCAGGCCTTGCTGCCGACAGAAGGCAAGGTCGAGCTCCGCCTCCAGGTCCTGGTGGAAGCCGATGCACACGTAGGGCTCCGCCGTTGTCGCCAGCACGATGGTGTCGGGGCTGTCCCCGGTGCGGGCATGGGCCAGGCCGTGGTAGATCGCCTGGGAGCGCAGGGGGGAGACCAGACCGGCATCGACGAGTCGGACGTGCATGCAGCCCTCCATGATAGGGCTGAGCTGGTGGGTCGATGCCCATGTAACAGGTTGTTTTGGCACGCCTTATGTGACCAGAGGAGTCACTGTTCCACTACACTGAGAACGATGGCCGCGAAGCCAGAGGACGACCGGCGCGCAACCACATTGAAGATCTCCCTGACCCAGGAGCTTGCGGAGGCCGTCGCGTTCCGTGTCCGGAGTGGCTTCTACACCTCGGCGAGCGAACTCGTCCGGGAGGCACTGCGGGCACTGTTTCGCCTGGAACGCACAGAACAGGTCGCGACCAGCAAGGTCAACGAGGAGTCCATGCCCCACGCAGCAGCCCGGTTTGCCGCGGCAATGGAGCTTCTCGACGTGGGTGTGATGGCGCAGACCGCGAGGCTGCGGCAGGAGGCCCCTGACCTCAGTGCGGAGGAAGTGCAGGCCCGTCTGGACGCCCTGGCCGAGGAACAAGAGACAGGTCCCGGACTGCGCGCCGCACCAGAGCGGCTCGAGAAGCTCTTGAGGAAGCGTCGGGGCCAGCCCTAGTCCCCCGCAGCAGGGCTCGCACCCCTCAGTGGGTCTTCTCCACCAGGAAGCGGAACTTGCCGTCCTCCTGCTGTTCCGCCACCAACAGCTTGTGGCGGGTCTGGTTCTCCCAGGCCTTCATGTCCGGGACGGCGCCGGGGTCCGTCGAGATCATTTCCAGGACCTGGCCGATCTCCATCCGCTTGATCGCCCGCTGGGTCTTGACGATGGGCAGAGGACAGAGGAGCCCCGAGCAGTCGAGGAACTGGTCCGGTTTGTCAGTCAAGGCGCGCCTCCCCGATCTCCGCCCGTCTCAAGGAATGCGTGTGCAGAGGTGTGCTCTCACGTGCGGGAACACGTGTTCGCGCTCCGGTCCGCCGGTGGATCTCCGGCAGGAGCGCCGCGCCCTCATCCACGTCGACGAGCCGGTTGATGAAGTAGAACAGGTACATCGTCGTCAGCCATTCGGTGAAGTCCTGCTTGGACCCGAGGTGCTTCCGCAGGTTGAGCATCACCCACGAGAAGTGCTGCCAGGTATCGAAGCAGGATGCACAATCGCGCTCAATGGCCGTGCAACATCGCCGCGTAGTTTCCAGGTCGGCGTTGTAGGCACGGAAGTGCCGGCTGAAGGGTCTGCCGTTGCGGACTCTCTCCCGATTGACCGGGTGGTCCGGGCTGATGCTGGTGCAGGTCGCGTGCCCCCAGCGCTCGTCGTAGAGCCGGCCCGTGGAGACCACCTCCGCCAGCCGCGCAGTCATGAGGATCTTGTCGGGGTAGCGTCGGATCGTCGCCGTGATGGCGTCCCGCACCTCGCCGAAGCCCAGGCGGTAGTCCAGATCGCGGCCGCGCCCCTCCAGGTCCCCGTAGAAGTTGAACAGGACGCGGTTGCCGTTCTCTACGCACCGGGTGACCACATCCTCCACCTCGTGGGCATGACCAGGCGCCACGGTGTAGTACCAGAACGCTCTCGGATCGTCCCGGTAGTTGTCGAGGGCTCGACACCACACATCCAGGCGGCCGCTGCCGCGGAGCTCGCGATCCGTTTCATGGCCGCCCCAGACCGAGACACCGATGGGCAGCTCCTCGAAGCCTGCCCTCGGGATCCGCCGGAGGCCGTTGGTCGCGACGCTGAGGCGGAACGCGTCGTAGAGCTTCTTCAGGCGGTCCAGCACCAGGCTCGGTTCCCCACCTACCACGGTGACGAAGTTCGTCCCCCGCGCGCGCTCCCTGGCGACGAACTCGTCGATGTCCCCCTGCGGCGTCCGGTCCATCCCCTCGGCAAAGAAGTAGCAGCCCTGGCAGCGGATGTTGCAGGCGTGGGTCAGGTCCACGGAAACGGACCGGATCGGCCCGGCGGCGCGGGTCGCGTTCCAGAGACGGCGCAGGAACGGGTCACCCAGGTAGGCATCGAAGCGCGAGCTCACAGCTGCATCTGCTCCCGGATCGTGGTGATGTCGTCCTCCCGTGGCGGGAACGGGTAGTCGCGGAACTCCTCCCCCGGCCGGTAGGAACCATAGGGCCGGTTGCAGGCCAGCTCTCCCTGGCGATTGGGACAGCCATCTGTCATGAAAGGCACGCCCGTGGCAGTTGCCCCGTCCAGCACGACCTCGGGAGCTTTGAGGCCGATGATGTTGCCCGCCTCGTCGAAGGAGATGGCATGAGGCATCAACCCCTCCTTCTCGATCAGGTGCTTCGTGAGCTGGATGCGTCTGAGCCGTCGGATGGGAGCACGCGGCACATCCTCCATGGCGGTGCCCGGCTCCGGGTTGAACGAGAACAGGTAGGCGGCGATCTGCTCCGCGTGCAGGCGAAAGAAGAGATCCACCAGCTCCCGGTCGGTTTCGCCCAGGCCCACCACCACATGGAAGTTCACCTTCAGG
>QJVU01000356.1 GCA_003235605.1 Planctomycetota bacterium
GGCCCTGGTCCTCGAGGTAGTCCACCACCCTGTGGATCTCCTCGGCGGCCACGAACGTGCCCTGGGCGCGCACGATCTGATGCGCGGCGGGGGCAATGTAGAGCATGTCGCCATGTCCCAGCAGCTTCTCGGCGCCGTTCTGGTCCAGGATGACGCGAGAGTCCACCTTGCGGCTCACCTTGAAGGCGATGATGCACGGCAGGTTCGCCTTGATCACGCCGGTGATCACGTCGGTGCTGGGTCGCTGGGTGGCCAGGATGACGTGCACTCCCACGGCCCGGGACTTCTGCGCCAGGCGCTGGATGGAGTCCTCCACCTCGTTGGCCGCCACGGCCATCAGGTCCGCGAGCTCGTCGATGATCAGCACCAGGTACGGCATCTCCACCGCGCCGCCATCGACAGGACGACCCAGGCGCTTCTCCAGTTCGACCGGCCCCAGCCTGTTGAAGTCGCGGATGTTCTTGACGCGGGCATCGGAGAGCAGTTGGTAGCGCTTGTCCATCTCGTCCACTGCCCAGTCCAGGACCCCGGGTGCCTTCTTCATGCTGGTCACCACGGGGCAGGCCAGGTGCGGCACCGCCTTGAACGCCTGCAGCTCCACCATCTTCGGATCGAGAAGCACCAGTCGTACCTGCCGCGGTGTGCGGGTCATCAGGATCGCCAGAATGATGCCGTTGATGCAGACCGATTTGCCCGAGCCCGTGGTGCCCGCGATGAGCAGGTGCGGCATCTCGGCAAGGTCCTCGATGATCGGCCTGCCGGTGACATCCCGACCCAGGAGCATGGGAATCGCTGCCCGCTCGTCGCCGGCGTAGGACTCCAACAGCTCCCGCAACACCACGATCTGCCGACTGTGGTTTGGCACCTCGATGCCAACAGTGTCCTTCCCCGGGATCGGCGCGACCACCCGCACCGACACCGCCTTCAGCGCGGCTGCGAGATCGGCTTCATAGCTGTTGATGCGGGAGACCTTGATGCCCTCCGCGAGGCGGATTTCGTACTGGGTCACCGAGGGGCCTGGTGACACTCCGACGACGCGGGCCTCGATCTTGAAGGAACCGAGACGCCGCTCGATGGCCTCGGCGTTGCGGCGGATGACCGCCTCGGTGGTAGCGTTGTCCATGGCCATCGGCTCCTGGAACAACTCGAGGGGTGGGAAGGTGTAGGCTGCGTCGAAGGGCCGGGCCTGCGTCTCCTGGGCTCGGGCCGCCGGCCGGTGGATCTGGACCCTGGCTCTGGGAGCCGGCGCCTTGGGCTGAGGCTTGAGCACGACCCGGGGCTCGTCCTCTTCGACCTCTTTGTGGTCGTCGTCGTCGGCCTCCCCGACCTCTTCCACTTCCCCTGCTGTTTCGTCCTCTTCCTCGTCCTCCTCTTCGTCTTCTTCCTCACTGCGCTTCGACGCGCTGGTCACCGCGGCCGCGGCAGCCGCCTTGCCTGCGCCAGGCACCCCGTGCAGCCCCCTCAGCCCGCGAACCGCACGACCTACGCGCGCGACGAGCAACGCGACGAGACGGTGCAGCCGTGTCCACAGGCTGGCCACGGCAGAGGTCACCCACAGCAGGAGCTGGGAGAACACCCACTCGGTCGCCAGCAGGAACGAAGTCAAGGCCCCGAACAGCAGAAGCATCAGGCGACCGGGCCCGCCAAAGGCATTGCGCAGCGGGGCCGACACCGCGTGGCCGAACTTCCCGCCGGCGCCGTCAGGATACAGGGGACCGGTGGCGGCACCCTCCGGATGGGACATCAACGTGGCCACCAGAGCGGTGAACACGACGACCCCTATGGCCTTGAGCGTGAGGCGCTTCACCTGGTGACCGAGGAACGCCAGCAGGCTGAAGACGATCACGAAGAGGAACGGTAGGTACCCCGCGAGACCGAACAGCCACAACATGCCGGCGGCAACGCGGTAGCCAACGCTGCCGCCCAGGTTGGTGAAGCCGCCCCGCGGGATCTCCCCGGTGACCGGATCGGCAGCGGCGAACGTGGCCATCGCCAACAGCAGGTAGAGGCTGAACCCGATCCAGAGCAGAGCCAGCGCCTCACGACCGCGCTGACTCAGGTTCAGCTTGAGTGCCTGTTCCTCGGGCACGAACCGTCGTTGCTTGCGCTTTGCCACTGCCCTCCCTGTCAGGCGCCTCCACCCTCACTGCTGTTCCCTGAGGCTTGGGCGCCCCGTCCGGACTCCCACAGCCGCAGCGCCGCCGCCACCAGACGGGTGGCGACCTCCTGCTTGTTCATGCGCGGCAGTCGCTCCTCCCGGCCATCCTCGTAGAGCAGGACGACGTCGTTGTCTTCGGCGCCGATGGCGCGCACCTGGTTGACGGCAATCAGGTCCAGGTGCTTCCGCTTCAGCTTCTGCCGCCCCCGCTGTACGGCTTCGGCGACGTCCCCTGTCTCCAGGGCAAAGCCGACCACGACCCGTCGGTGCTGCTGTTGTTCGGCGCCACGTCCGTGCTCGGCGACAGCAGCCAGGATGTCGGGGGTGGGCAGCAGCCGCAGGGTGACCTCGTCGGTGGTCTTTGGGGGCTTGCCGGTGGCTCTCGTCGCCGGTCGGTAGTCAGCCACCGCCGCCACGCCGAAGACCACATCGGCAGTCGTCAGCCTCTCCATCACTGCCGTCAGCATCTCCTGGGCAGAAATCACGGGCACCGCGACGACTCCAGGTGGGGGTTCCAGGGCCGTGGGGCCCGTGACGAGGCATACCTGGTGCCCCGCCCTTTGGGCCGCCGCGGCCACCGCGTAGCCCATGCGCCCCGAGCTCCCGTTCGAGATGTAGCGAACCTCATCCAGGTACTCCCTGGTGGGCCCTGCCGTGACCAGTACAACCGCCATCTACCGACCGCCATGCTAACCCCCGCCCTCACACAACCCAAAACCTCTTCCGTTTCCGTGTTCTTCGCTGGTTGGCTTTTCGTGGGCCTGGGATGTTCGGCTGCCGCGTACCGCGCGGAAGCGGACCAGCAGGTCTACGGCATCCTGCAGAGTGCCGCTCTGCATGTGACCGGCGATGCCAAGACCTTCCCCATCGAGCGGCCCCTGGACACCCTCCGCCGACGGTTGGTGACCAGCAAGGAGAAGGTGACCCTCAGCCTGACCCAGGCCCTTGACGTGGCCGCCGAGAACAGCCGCGAGTTCCAGTTTCAGAGGGAGCGGCTGTATCTTGTGGGCCTGACCCTCACCGGGGCGCAGCACGAGTTCGCGGTGCGTTTCGCCAGCACTCCCAGTGCCGAGGTTACCGGCGAGGGCATCAACAGCGGCAGCGACAAGATCTTCCTGGACTTCCAGGAAGACCTCAGCGCCAGCATGAACATGGAGAGTGGTGGCCGCCTGGTGGCCAGCTTCTTCAACGGCTGGTTCCGCGACATCCTCACCGGCGGTGGCTGGGCTGCCGACTCGCTCCTGAACATGACCTTCACTCAGCCATTGATGCGCGGTTTCGGGTCGCGCATCGCCCGGGAGCCCCTCACCCAGGCCGAGCGGAACGTGATCTACGCCATGCGCACCTTCGAGCGGTTCCGCAGCAGCTTCGCCGTCGACATCGTCAACGGCTACTACGATGTCCTCTCGGCAATGGAGGACCTGCGCAGCGTCCAGCAGAACCTCGCCTCGCTGGCTCTCTACCAACAGCGCATCCAGGCCTTCTACGACAACGCCCGTGCGAACATCACCGACCTGGACCGGGCCAAGCAGAGCGTGCTGGTGGCGAAGAACCGCGTGGTCTTGACCGAGGCCAGGCTGGAGTCAACGCTCGACCGGCTCAAGTTCACCCTCGGTCTGCCGATCGATGCCAACGTCAACGTCGATCCCCAGGAGTTCGAGACCGTGAAGCACCTGCAGGTGGACGAGGACCTGCCGGATGAAGCCAGTCTCGTCCGCATCGCTCTCGAGCGCCGGTTCGACTACCAGACAAGCCTCGACGAAGTCGCCGATGCCGGCCGCAAGGTGTACGTGGCAGAGGATGCGTTGCGGTCGACGCTGGACTTCAGCAGCTCGATCAACGTGCCGACCGAGCCCAACCAGCCGGTGAAGTTCGACTTCGAGAACGTATCCTGGGCGGCGGGCTTCGACCTGGACCTGGCACTGGACAAGCTGATCGAGCGCAACGCCTACCGCGCAGCGCTGATCAGCCTGGAGGCCGCCATCCGGGATCGGGAACGCACCCAGGACCAGGTCAAGGCCGACGTCCGCGAGGCGCTTCGCCAACTGCGCTCCAGCTTCGAGAGCTACGAGATCCAGCTGGTATCGGTGGAGGTGGCGAGTCGGCGGGTGAAACAGACCGAGGCGTTCCAGGCTGCGAACTTCGGCGGAGTCACCACCCTCGACGTCCTCGACGCCAAGGAGTCCCTGTTGAACGCCGAGATCGCTCTCACCCAGGCACGGGTGGCCTACGCCATCGCCAGGCTGGCACTCCTCCGGGACCTGGAGGCCCTGCCCCTGGAACCGAAGGGGCTGCGTTACGATCCGGGGCTCCCGCTGCCAAGAGCAGCGACTACAATTGCGCAGCCCGTGAAGGGGGGCCCCCGATGAAGACACGAGCCCAGCGTCTGCTGCTGTCCACCCTCGCGCCGGCGATCCTGGTCCCTGGTTGCGGTGGCTCGTCCAAGGAAGGCGTCCGCGCCGACCTGGCCATCGTGAAGCGGGGCAACCTCAGCATCCGGGTGACCGAGACCGCCAACCTGCGGGCTGCCCACGAAACCCGGGTGAAATGCGAGATGGAGGGCAAGTCCACGGTCATCTGGCTGATCCCCGAGGGCACCCGCGTCAAGAAGGGAGACAAGCTGGTGGAGCTGGATGCCAGCAGCCATATCGAGCGCCGGGCCCAGCAGGAGATCGCAGTGGAGCGGGCCGACGCCGCCGTCATCAATGCCGAGAAGAACCTCGATATCCTCAGGAAACAGAACGACGCCGACATCAAGGCCGCGGAGAACAATGAGACCTTCGCGAAGATGGACCAGGAGAAGTTCTACGGCAAGCTGGCCCCGGACGGCACACGGGAGATGGGTGAGAGGGAGCAGAGCCTCGAAGCCGAGCGGGAGCAGATCAAGCTTGCGGAGGCAAAGCTGAAGCTGGCCATTGACAAGCTCGAGGCCTGCAAGAGGTTGCGTAGCCAGGACTTCATAACCGAGAACGAGCTGGAAGAGGCGCGACTCGACCACGACAGCAAGAAGACCGCTCTCACCCTCGCCAGGAGCCGCCTGGAGATTCTCCGGGACTACACCCACAAGAAGACCGAGATGGAGCTCAAGCAGAAGCTCACAGACGCGGAGCTGGAGCTCAAGCGCGTCCGGGCCCGCTGCGATGCCAGGCTGGTGCAGGCGGTCGCGGACCTGAAGAGCAAGCGAGCCGAGCTGGCGCTGGCAAGCGAGCGTCTGGACAACCTCAAGACCCAGATCGAGAACTCGGTCGTGCGGGCGCCGACGCCGGGGATCGTGGTCTACGCCTGGGAGGGCGACTGGCGCCGACGCTATTACATCGAGGTGGGTGCGAGCGTGCGCGAGCGCCAGAACCTGGTGATCCTGCCGGACACGAGGAAGATGGTGGCGGAGCTGCGGGTCCATGAGGCGATGGCCAGCAAGGTCAAGCCCGGCCAGGCGGCCTTCATCGAGGTGGACACCCTCGACCGGGCACTGCCCGGCAACGTCACCCGCAGGTCGCCGCTCCCGGACTCCGCGTCGCGCCACGGCAACCCGGACCTGAAGGTCTACAAGACCGAGGTGGCCATTCACGGCGAGAACGAAGACATGGCGTTGCGTCCTGGCATGTCCGCCACGGGCACGATCCTCATCGACGAGTTGAAGGACGTTCTGCAGGTCCCGGAGCAGGCTGTGCATCGGGACCGGGCCGTCAACTACGTCTGGCTCGAGACTCCAGGCGGCTTCGAGGCCCGCCCGGTGACCGTCGGCGAGAGCAACTCCGCGGCCATCGAGGTGAAGTCCGGGTTGGAGGAAGGTCAATACGTCTACCTCGCCATGCCTCCGGGAGCCAAGCCACCGAAGCTACCGCAGCCGAAGCAGGAGCTCCCCGCAACCCAGCCCGTGGTGGAAACCGTGGTGGAGGCTGCGGCGCCGGCCGGCAACGGCGACGGGGAACCCAGGTCCGCAGCCGGAGCAAGTGCCGGCCCCGAAAGGCGCGGCTTCGATGCATCGCAGATGGCCAAGAGGCTGGCCGAGAGCCCGAGCTATCAAGCTTTTCTGGCCCTCCTCAAGGAGAAGCTGCCGTCCGTCCACGCCCGCGTCCAAGACAACCCCCTTGCCCTGTGGCGCGATGCGGCCCTGCGAGCCAGTGTCGAGGCCGACCCGGAGCTCAAGGCAGCCTTGGACGAGTACCAGGCGGAAATGCGCAGCCGCCGGGGCAGCCGCGGCAACCGAGGCGGTCGCCCCCGCCGTGGAGAGGGTGCCGGTCGCACAGAGGGTCGGGACAGCGGTGAGGACACGGGTCGCAGCAGCACCAACGAAGGCGACCGCTGATGGCCGCCCGTGGCGACGGGGACGCTGCGCCGAGCATTGCGAAGCTCCAAGATCTGCATCGCCACTACCACATGGGGAAGACCACTGTCCGGGCGTTGGACGGGGTGAGCCTGGACATCCGGCGCGGTGACTACGTTGCTGTGATGGGTCGCAGTGGCTCTGGCAAGAGCACGCTCCTGAACATCCTCGGATGCCTCGACCGCCCAACAGCCGGTTGCTACTTCCTTGGCGACCGCGAGGTCTCTCAGCTCGACGACAACGAGCTCTCCGAGGTCCGCGGCGAACGCATCGGCTTCGTGTTCCAGTCCTTCAACCTGATCCCGCAGCTCAGCGTCCTGGAGAACCTGGAAGTCCCTCTGTTCTACCAGGGTCGCGTTGGCCAGGATTCCCGCAGCAAGGCCCAGGAGCTCGCGGACCGGGTGGGCCTCGGTGACCGGCTGCACCACCGTCCCAGCGAGCTGTCCGGGGGCCAGCAACAGCGGGTTGCGATCGCACGGGCGCTGATGAACGACCCGCTGTTCCTGTTGGCGGACGAGGCCACCGGCAACCTGGACACCAGCACCGAGCAGGAGATCCTGGAGGCCCTGGACGACCTGCACCGCAACGGGATGACGATCGTGATCGTCACCCACAACCCCATGGTCGCCATCCACGCCGAACGCACGGTGTGGCTCGCAGACGGCAAGATCGAGCGAATCGTCGACAATCGCGCCGGTCATGGGGTCGGAGGCAACGGCGGATGATCCTCGAGAGCTACCGGACCATCCGGTTGGGGGTGAAGAGCTTGCTGTTGCACAAGCTGCGCTCTGCGCTCACCACCCTCGGTATCCTGATCGGCGTGGCAGCGGTGGTGGCGATGCTGGCCATCGGCGAGGGAGCCAGCTTCGAGGCCCAGCAGCAGATCAAGGCCATGGGCTCCACCAACATCCTGATCCGGAGCAAGAAACCGCCAGCGGAGGAGGAGGATGCGCAAGGCAACCGCTGGACGCCCGACTTCTACGGTCTCACCTACCAGGATCATGTCCGCATCGCGAGCACGTTGGCGCCCGTGCTGGAGGAAGTGGTCCCTGTGCGCTACACCGACAAGGAGATCCGCGTGGGGACGCGGTGGTACAACGGCGTGCTGCTGGGTACCACAACCACCTACCTGCCGGTGATGGGCATGCGGCTTCGTGAGGGCCGGTGGGTCACCGACTACGACCTCCGGCAACACACCAACGTCGCTGTCCTCGGGGCGACCGTGGCGGAGGAGCTGTTCCGCCACGAGAACCCGGTTGGCCGCACCATCAAGACCAGCGGTGAACGCTTCAAGGTTGTCGGGGTGTTGCAGAAACTGGGTCGCCGCAGCGGCAGCGTCGGTCGCTCCGTCGACGACTGCATCTACATCCCTATCGAGACATCGAAGGACTGGTTTGGCGAGATCAATCGCAAGGGGGGTGCCGGGGCGTTCGAGATCGAGGGGGTGCAGCTGCACGAGCTCAAGGTGAAGCTCAAAGATCAGGAGCACGTGCTGGACGCCGCCAGGGTCATCCGCTCCATCCTGAGAAGGAGCCACGACGAAGACGACTACGACATCACGGTGCCACTGGAGTTGCTCCGCGAAGCCGAGGCAGTCAAGCGACGGTTCCAGCTGTTGCTGTTCTTCATCGCTTCGATCTCCTTGATCGTGGGCGGCATCGGCATCATGAACGTGATGCTTGCCACGGTGACGGAGCGCACCCGGGAGATCGGCATCCGCCGGGCGCTTGGCGCGAAGCAGCGGCACATCGTGGCCCAGTTTCTGGTGGAGACCGTGGTGCTCTCTGCGTTCGGTGGCGCCCTGGGCGTGATGACCGGACTGCTTGCCACCGGGGTCGCCCGATGGCATTGGGAAGTGCACCCGATCCCCCACTGGCAGCATTCGGCGATGGCGTTCGCGATCTCCGCGGTGGTGGGCATCGTCGCCGGCCTCTACCCCGCCTGGCGCGCCGCCCACATGGATCCGGTTGAGGCCCTGCGCCACGAGTAGGCCCGGATCGGGGCTGGTTTCTCGCCGCCGCCGTGGACACCGGGGGACCCCGCCCGTTCATGCCTCCCTGGGCCACCTGGCCCAGAAAAAGCCAAGGCTCTTCACCTTGCCCCCGAAGTGCCAGACACCGTGTCTGACCCTTCTCGGTGAAGAGCCTTGTTTGAAGGGACGCTCTACACCGCTCCGAAGAGCGGAGAGAACACCGCCTACTAGGGCTCGGTCCCAGCGGGGTTTCGCGAACCTCGCCATAAATCTGACACCTGGCCAGCGGTCTCCAGCCCAGACCCGCGCGGCGTGGAAACGGCCGGAACACCGACGGCACCTGCATCAAGAATCGACGGTTCACCGTCGCTTTTCCGCATTGCCGTATGTTGTTCCCTGAACGCTCCACTCCGCGTCACAACGCCAGTCTCGCGGGTACCTCATGGGATCTCGCCAGCCGCGCGTGGGCCCGGAGGCGCCTTGCCCAGACCGCGGTCCCGAAGTTGCTACCCGCCGGAACTCGCCATGACCTGTTCCGAGCCACAGAACGTGCTGGTGACCGGCGCCGCTGGCCTCGTGGGTCAGGCGGTCTGCCACGAGCTGCTGGCATCCGGTTTCCGGGTGCGGGCACTGGTGCACCGCAACCCGCCGCCGCCAGGGGTCGAGCCGTGGCGGGGAGATCTCCTCGATCCCGCAGGCTTGGTAGGCGCGTTGCGCGGGCAACAGGCCGTGGTGCACTGCGCGGCACTGCTGAGCGGCAGCCGACTGGAGCTGGAGCGGGTAAATCTCCACGGTACCCAGCTGCTGGCCCAGCTGGCGCGTCAGGCGGAAGTCGGCCGCTTCGTGCACATCAGCAGCAGCGTGGTCTATCGCGCCGGTCCGCTGGACAATGCCAAGGAGTTTGCTCGGCTGATCGACAGGGGAACCGCGTACGCGGCTTCCAAGCTTGCCGCCGAGGCGGCGGTCACCGATGCCTTCGGCGATCCGGTGACAACCCTGCGGCTGCCCAGCGTCTATGCCAGCTGGCCGTGCCCATTCTTGACGGCGCTGGTTCACGGGGTACGCAGCTTCGAGCTTCCCGAGACCAGTGTCGGCGACCCACCCTACGAGCTCGTCCACGCCATGGACGTGGCTGTGGCCGTGCGCTCGGCCCTGGCTTCCCCGCCCGGGAACCGAACCCTGAACCTCGCGGGCCCCGACCGGGCCACGTACCGCGGAGTCGTGCAGCTGGCGGCAACGGCACTGGGCATCACCCCCCGCTACCGGAAGGCGCTGGCCCCTGGTGAGGCCCCGCGGCCCGGGCACGCATCCCGCGAGGAGTTTCCGGACTTCCTCTACGAGGCGGCCACCACGCCCCGCACCCTCTGTATCGAGGCAGCCCGTCGGGAGCTCACCTACCGCCCGCAGATCGGCTGGCGCGATGGCCTGTCCGCGGCGCTGGACACGCTGGCAGCGAGAGCATCGTAGCCTACAGTCTGGGGGCCACAGGCCCTCGCATGACACCAACCTCGCTACTGATGGCCGGCCTCGCCTTGCTGGCGCCTCAGGCCCCGGAGAGTCGGCCCCGGTCGGACGCGGTGGGGCCCGTGGAGGGCGCCGACCACCGCGCCTTGGAGGTCTTTCGCGCGTTTCCCGCGATCAAGAAGCGAACCCTGGTCCGCGGCCTGCTGCGGCAGGTGCAGCTGGACCCCGATCCCGCCATCCAGCGCGTCGTGTCCATGCAGCGCAACCTCGCGAGGCTGCCCGTGGCGAAGCCCCTGCTCGCCCACGATCCGGAGGTCTGGGCCCGGGGGGTGGCACCGCCGCGGAAGTTGATCCGTGTCAAGACCAGGGCCCATGACGCGCTGCGCCGGAAGGTCCCCGAGGTGTGCTTCCTGCCCGACCTGCACCGGCAGGTGCACTACGACTGGCTCAGCTGCCAGATCGTCCGTCGTGCCGAGGAGCTGACCCCGGACGAAATCGTCACGAACCTGTGGCAGGGCTATCCCCCGGGCAGCGACTGGGCGGTGGCACACATCCTCGCGTGCCTCAACACGGACGAGAAGCAGCGCAGGGTCGGCGCCTACCTGGATCACCTCTATGCCGACCTCTCAGCCAACGCCTACGAGGGCATCACGCTCTACGAGGCCTGGCACAGTGGTCTGGAGATCGCAGTGCCCGACGTGGACGCCATCCCCTTTGCCGTGCAGATCCTCGGTGACCGCTCCTTCCGGTCCCCGATTCCGGCAGGGCGTCGCCGGGAGAGGCTCTATGCTCGGATCCGCGACCACGCCCTGGCATTCCGCTTCCACCGCACCTTGATCGAGGCCGCTGCAGCGGCCTACGTCGCAGCCGACCCGGTCACGGACTCCGACCACAAGAAACTGCTGCCGCGGTTCCATTACCTGTTCGCCGCCCATGACGATGACGTGGCAGCCGTGGCCAAGCTTGTCAGGGTCGTCACGGACGCCAGGCAACAGGAACGCTTCCTGGCCGACGTCACCAAGAAGATGGAGGCCGACCGCGCGGCCTTTGCTGTCTACCGGCACCGGGAGCAGGAGCTTCGTCGCGTGGCCGTGCGCCTGCGCAGCCTCACGGCCCGCGCCATCCAAAGGGCAGAGGGCTGGTAGTGCCCGCGGCTACCAGCTCTTGATCGCGTCGAACCAGGCCTTCTCCAGCTCGGCCAGGTCGATGTCCTTGAACGTGGTCTCAAAGGCCCGCTTCTGGATCGGGATCGCCAAGCGCAGGATGCTCCCCTCCGCGGCATCCTCTGGCAGTTGCTTCCGATAGTGCGCAGCAGCGGCGCGCAGGTTCTCGATGTACTTCTGCGGAATCGCCGCCCATTTCTCGTTGCGGTCCTTGGGGTCCTTGGCACGCTCCGCCTCCAGGAAGTAGCAGAACGCCCACGCAAAGGCGTAATTCTGGGACACGGTCTTGCTCTGGTAGAACACGTCCTGCCTGGCCGCCAGCATCGCCTTGAGCTTCGGCCACTTGTTCTCTTCCATGTGCTGCTTGACCACACCCCAGCGGAACGCGTTCTTCTCTATCGTCCGGATCCGCTTGCCGAACCGGTCCACCTTGGCGCCCCCGAAGTACTCGCCGTAGCCCTCGTTGAACCAGGATGCCGGCGGCACGTTGCCGTTGCTGTAGTGGAAGTACTGGTGCATGGCTTCGTGGTAGAGGATCGCGACCGGCGTCACCTTCTTCATCCACTCGGCTTTCTTGACTGTCTTGCTCGGGTTGAAGAGCACCAACTCCTCGGCGACCGGATTCCAGTAGCCACCGGTGCCGGGCTTCCTGCTGTAGCGCTGGTAGCCGGCGTAGCTGTTGCAGACCCGGACCGTGGACACAGCCGTGATCTCGTCCAGCGGCGGGAAGCGCTTCTCGTACTCCACCCGCATCAGTTCCAGGTCAACCAGCATGTCCCTCAGCAGGCGCCGGTTGTGGGTGTTGCTCACCATGTCGGAGATCAGGATGAAGTGCTCGGTATCGTAGGCATCCCAGCCCTTCTCGAGCTTCGCACGCACGTCACGTCGCTTCACGATCATCGGCAGGGTGCTGTTCTTGTATGGGTCGTCCACATAGCGGGCTTCCCTGATCTCGATGCGCCGCAGCGAGCGGACAATGGCCTCGACGTCTTTCTCCATGCTCTCCGGAATGCCGGTGGTTCCGCCAAGGACCACGAGGCCGAAGTACTCCCCTGGGTAGTCGAGCATGTACGTGCGCACCAGGGCCACACCCCGGTCGTGGCCGACCTGCTTGACCAGGTAGGGCGTGTTGTCCGGGGCTTTCAGCGGTCGCTTGGCGGTGATCTCCCGGAGCCCCCTCACCAGACCGGCGTTGATCCGCCGCTCCAGGAACTCCCGGGGGTTGCGGCCGGCGTTCAGCCAACGTCGTCGCTCGTCGCCGATGTCCTTGGGCTCGCCAGCCCCAGCGGCCTGCTTGCCACCGGGGGTCGTCGGGCCCTTCTTGTCAATGTGCACCACCCAGAACTCAAGGCCGGGATCCGGGTCACGCTTCTTGGCCTCCTCCGGGGTCAGGTCCTTGGGCACCTTCGATTGCTTGACCCCGCTGAACTTGGCGAGGATCTGTTCCTCCAACGGCTGGTTGGGCACGTCCCGGACCCAGCGCAGCATTTTCAGCTTGAAGCCCTT
>QJVU01000529.1 GCA_003235605.1 Planctomycetota bacterium
AGATACTGCCCGCGAGGGCAAGGAAATTATGGAACAGATTATTCTGATTGTTCACCTGCTGGTAGCACTGGCCATTATCGGCCTGATCATGCTGCAGCAGGGCAAGGGAGCCGACATGGGCGCGTCCTTTGGCGCCGGCGCCTCCCAGACCCTGTTCGGCAGCGCCGGCAGTGGCAATGCGTTGACCAAGGCAACTGCCTGGCTGGTTGTGTTATTCTTCGCCTCCAGTTTTGGCCTGGCGTTGCTGGCAACACAGAACACCACCGCGGTCGACGACCTGGGCCTCGAGCTTCCGCCCGCCGCCGAACTGCAACAGGCAGCCCCGGCTGACACTGCAGATTCCGATCTGCCGCAGGTGAATGACAGCATCCCGGAAGTTGAATCCGCCCCGGAGGGCGAAGTTCCGGAGCTGTAAGCAGTACCCACCCGTTTTATGCCGAAGTGGTGGAATTGGTAGACACGCTATCTTGAGGGGGTAGTGAGCTATGCTCGTGCGGGTTCAAGTCCCGCCTTCGGCACCATCCTTCAATCCAGGCCCCGCTGGCGCGGGGTGCTCGTGCGGCCCTGGCCGGGCGCGTTAAGTCCCGCCTTCGGCACCACTTATATTTTTAACTGTGTATGCGGTTGACCCCGCCGGGGTCGGTACCTATAATGCACAGCCTCGAATTTGGGGCAGGTCGTAAGGCCGTTCCAAAGTGGGGTGCCGAGGGGCCCTCACGGCGAGGAAGTTTTGATGCGGGGTGGAGCAGCCTGGTAGCTCGTCGGGCTCATAACCCGAAGGTCGTCGGTTCAAATCCGGCCCCCGCTACCAATTGAGCACCGCCAGCTCCTACACCGGCGGTGTGAAGAAGAAAAAGCCCCTTTATTGGGGCTTTTTCGTACTTGGAGATTAGCCGTCTGTGGCGGGCAGGGAAGAGCAGATCCGGCAGTTGCTGGAACCGACGGTCGAGGCCATGGGTTTCGAATTGTGGGGTGTGGAGTACCTCTCCCAGGGCAGGCACAGCCTGTTGAGACT
Source organism: Planctomycetota bacterium (assembly GCA_003235605.1). The sequence goes on from QJVU01000529.1 coordinate 1,016, forward strand.
CTACGTGGACGGGGAGAACGGTGTCACCGTTGACGACTGCGCAGCGATCAGCGAGCAGGTCGGCGGTGTGCTGGACGTGGAGGATCCCATCCATGGGGAGTACACCCTGGAGGTATCTTCCCCGGGGCTGGACCGCCTGTTGTTCAGGCTGGACCAGTATCCCGGCTACGTCGGCGAGGTGGTGGAATTGCGTTTGCGCAGCCCGTTCGAGGGCCGGCGCAAGTTCAAGGGTGTCCTCCGGGGCATCGAGGGGGAGGATGTGGTGATCCAGGTTGACGACCATGAGTACCTGCTGCCCCACAGCGCGATCGAGAGAGCGCGAGTACAACCCCGCGTTTGAACGCGGCTAGCGAATAGCAGAGGCTGGAAATGACTAAGGAAATCCTGTTGGTGGCCGAGGCCGTATCGAACGAGAAGGGGGTGTCAGAGGACATCATCTTCGAGGCGATAGAGCTGGCCCTTGCGACGGCGACCAAGAAGCGCTACGACGAGGAGGCGGACATCCAGGTCACGATCGACCGCGCCACCGGCGACTACGTCACCAGACGCCGCTGGCTGGTGGTGCCGGACGACGAGCTGGCCCTGCTCGGTACCCAGTTCACTACAGAGGAAGCCGCGGAAAAGGATCCGGCGCTCAAGCCCGGGGACATCTACGAGGAAGTGGTGGAGAACGTCGGTTTCGGCCGGATCGCCGCGCAGACCGCCAAGCAGGTCATCGTGCAGCGCGTGCGCGATGCCGAGCGCGCCCAGGTGGTCGAGGAGTACCAGGGCCGGGTTGGCAACCTGGTGGCGGGGACGGTAAAAAAGGTCACCCGCGACAATGTCATCGTGGACCTTGGCAACAACGCCGAGGGCCTGTTGCCCCGTGAGCGACTGGTGGGACGCGAGACCTTCCGGGTCAATGACCGCGTGCGCGCGATCCTCAAGGAGATCAGCACCGAGTCCCGCGGGCCCCAGCTGATTCTAAGCCGCTCCTGCCCCGAGATGCTGATCGAGCTTTTCAAGATCGAGGTGCCCGAAATTTCCGAGGAGGTCATTCAGATCCGCGCCGCGGCGCGCGATCCCGGCTCCCGCGCCAAGATCGCGGTGAAAACCAACGACCAGCGCATCGATCCGGTTGGAGCCTGTGTCGGAATGCGGGGCTCGCGTGTGCAGGCCGTGTCCAACGAGTTGGACAACGAGCGCGTGGACATCGTCCTGTGGGACGACAACCCCGCCCAACTGGTGATCAACGCGATGGCACCGGCCGAGGTGGAGTCTATCGTAGTGGACGAGGACAGCCACACCATGGATGTCGCCGTCTCCGAGGAGAACCTGGCGCAGGCGATCGGCCGCGGCGGCCAGAATGTGCGCCTCGCCAGTGACCTGACCGGTTGGGCCATCAATGTCATGAGCACAGAAGAGGCCGCGGAGAAACACGAGGCGGAGGCCGGGCAGGTGATCCAGGAGTTCGTCGATCGGCTCGATGTAGACGAGGAAGTGGCCGAGATACTGGTGGAGGAGGGCTTCACCACCCTGGAGGAAGTGGCATACGTGCCGCTGGAGGAGATGATGGCTATCGAGGGCTTCGATGAGGAGATCGCGGAGGAGCTGCGGGCCCGTGCGAAGGATGCCCTGCTGACCCTCGCGATTGCCTCAGAGGAGCAACTGGGTGCCAACGAGCCGGCTGAAGACCTGCTGGGCATGGATGGCATGGACCGTCACCTGGCCTACATCCTGGCCAGTCACGGGATTGTCACCATGGAGGATCTGGCCGAACAGGGCGTTGAAGACCTGATGGACATCCCGGATATGACGGAAGAGCGTGCGGGCGAGTTGATCATGACCGCCAGGGCGCCCTGGTTTGCCGAAGCGGAAGCCGAGTAGGGCTCGGCGGGCGCAGGGCCGGCTGCGAGCCGGGGTGTAGAGGTATCGAGGAGATTATTGCATGGCGCAGGTGACAGTACAGCAACTCGCGGAAGTCGTGGGTGCATCCGTTGAGCGTCTGTTGACACAGATGAAGGAAGCGGGGCTGCCTCACTCCGAAGCGGGCGAGCCTGTATCCGACGACGACAAGCAGACACTACTGGCCCACCTCAAGCGCAGCCATGGCGAATCGACCGAAGCACCGCGGCGGATCACGCTGAAGCGCAAGAAGATCAGTACGCTGCGAACATCCAGTTCACAGGGAAAGCGCACCGTGGCCGTAGAGGTGCGCAAAAAGCGCACTTATGTGAAGCGCGAACCACTGGATCAGGCCGCAGAGGGTCTGGAGGAAGTGGCGGCTCCCGTCGAGGAGGCGCAAATCCAGGCCGTCGAGGCGGGCTCGCCCGCACCGGTGGTGGAGCAGCCCGTAAGCACGGAACCCGAGTACGAGCCTGAAGACCTGTCAAATGTCGATCCGGAAATCCTGCGGCAGCGGGCGGCGGAGCGCCGCAAGCAGCAGGAGGCCGCAGATGAGGAATCCCGCAGGACTGCGCTGGCCGCCCGCAAGGAAGAGGATGAGCGCAAGAAAGCCGAGACTGCAGCACGTGTCCGGGAGGATAAAACCAAGGAATCGGACAAGCGCCCCAAGCGCCTGCACGCCGCGCCGAGGGAAGCCGAGCGGGACGAGGAGCGCCGCAAGCAGCGCGGCAAGCTGGAGCGCCACGCGCCGCCGCTGGGTCGCGGCAAGCGGCGCGGACACAACCTTTCCCTGTCCGATCTGGAGGCGGCTGAAGCCGGCGTGGGCCGGCACCGCGGCGGGCGGAGGAAGCTGAAGGCCACTCACGCGGAGCACTCCAGGCACGGTTTCGAGATGCCCACCGAGAAGCAGGTGATGGAGGTCGGAATCGCCGACATGATCTCGGTAGCCGGGCTGGCGCAGCAGATGTCCGTCAAGGCGGGT
>QJVU01000610.1 GCA_003235605.1 Planctomycetota bacterium
GACTCTTTGCACCCCTCTGGCCGTGTGTATCGGTGGTCACGACCCCGCATCTGAACGTGTTTCTGTGGTCGGGAGTTGGGTCGATCGCGGGTGCCGGGCGATGGCCGCAAAAAGGAACAGCAGCCCCATCGGCATGTACACCTGCGCCTCATTCGGGTGATCCACGTTGAGGAACACCTTGGACGGGCTAGGCTGTCAGTCATGAGCGGGTCCACAGCACCGCCACGGCAGACAGCCCTGGTCACCGGCGCCAGCCGCGGCATTGGCCTGGCCATTGCCGTCGCCCTGAGCCAAGCAGGCTATCGTGTCGCGCGGGTCGCCCGGAGCGGCAAGGGGCTGGCCGATACCCGAGACCTCCTGGCCAACCCCGACGATTGCATGGCGGTGGCCACGGATCTGCGCGATGCGAGCGCGCCGGCGCGCGTGCTGGCGGAGGTCACGGCAACTCTGGGCGCACCGCTGGTCTTGGTGAACAACGCCGGCACCGCACCATCGGACCGGTTCGAGAACACCACCGATCAGGTGCTCGACGAGGTTCTCGACCTGCACATCAAGGCCCCGTTCCGCTTGCTACGGGGGGCGCTGCCCGGCATGCGCGAAATGGGCCAGGGCTGCATGGTGCAGATCGCGTCGACGGCAGGGCTCAAGGGCTTCCCGTTCACAGCTGCCTATTCCGCAGCAAAACACGGGATGGTCGGACTGACACGGGCCCTTGCGGCAGAGCTCGCGCCCAGCAGGGTCCGTGTCTATGCGGTGTGTGCGGGGTTCGTCGACACAGATATCACGAGGCGGGCGGCGGCGGCGATCGCCGCCCGCGGCAAGCAGACGACCGAGGAAGCCCTTCGCAAACTGGCCGCAATGAACACGATCGGACGCATGCACACCGTGGAGGAGGTCGCGGAAGCGGTAGCCAGACTGGTGCGCGAGCGGCCGGAGGGCTGTATCTACAACCTGGACCGAAACCCGCCGGGGTTCCATGACCGAGACTGACTACGACTTTCGATTCGAGAAGCACAAGGACGGCGTGGCTGTCCTCACGCTCGACCGCCCGGACAGCCTCAACTCGCTGACGTTCGAGATCTATGGTCAGCTGGAGAGGTTGTTCCTGGATCTCGCCACCGACGACACGGTGAAGTCCGTGGTCTTCACCGGGGCCGGGAAAGGCTTCTGCGGCGGCGGCAACGTCGACGAGATCATCGGTGTCCTGCTGGAAAGGGACATCTCCGAGACCCTCCGATTCACGCGCATGACCGGCGCCGTGGTGCGCAACATGCAGAGGCTCGAGAAACCGATCGTCGCTGCCGTCAACGGCATGGCAGCCGGTGCTGGCGCGGTGCTCGCGCTGGCCAGCGACATCCGGATCCTGTCGGAGCATGCCAGGTTCGCCTTCCTGTTCAGCAAGGTGGGGTTGACAGGCGCGGATATGGGGGCTGCCTACCTGCTGCCGAGGGTCGTAGGTCTAGGACGGGCGTCGGAACTGCTGCTGCTCGGCGACAACGTGGATGCCCAGGAGTCTCTGCGCATCGGCCTTGCCAACAAGGTGGTCCCTCACACGAAGCTCATGGACGAAGCGAGGGGCATCGCGCGTCGCCTCGCCGAGGGGCCGAGCCTCGCCTTGGGCATGACCAAGCGGATGCTGGTCAACGAATCCGGCATGGATCTGGACTCAGCCATCGAGCAGGAAGCCCAGGCCCAGGCCCTGCTCCTGCGGGCTCGCGACCACCGGGAGTTCTACGAGGCCTGGAAGGCAAAGCGGACGCCCCGCTTCGAAGGAAGGTAGCACCGGATGCGCGACCATGCGATCGACGGGGTATACCCGGACACCGACCTGTCGGGAGATGAGCTGGCCTTCGCCCACAGGATCCGGAAGTTCGCCAGGAAGCAGCTCGCGCCCCACGCCCGGCGCATCGACGAGGACGGCGTCTTCCGTGCGGAATCAGTGGAGGAACTGGCCAAGGCGGGCATCCTCGGAGGCCCCATCCACAAGGAGTTCGGCGGCGCCGGTTGGAGTGCCTTGGAGCTGGTCATGGCCCACGAGGAGATCGGCGCCGTGTGCGGCAACACCCGCGGCTTCCTGGCGGTGCACACCGGCCTGGTCGCCCAATGCGTCGAGGCTTTCGGCAACGATGAACAGAAGGCCCGCTGGCTGCCGCGCCTCACCAGCGGCCAGGCGGTCGGTTGCTTCGGTCTCACCGAGGAGGATGCCGGCTCGGACGTGGCCTCGCTGAACTGCCGCGCGAAGGGGAGTCCCGACGGGTACCGCCTGAACGGCAAGAAGATCTGGATCACCAACGGCGGCGTGGCCGACCTCGGCATCGTGTTCGCCACGGTGGACCCCGATCAAGGGCGCGATGGGATCACCGCGTTCGTTGTGGACATGAACAGCGAGGGGCTCTCCCGCCTGCCGATGCCGGGCAAGGACCTCGGCCACCGGGGCTCCAGCCATGTGCAGCTCGTCTTCGAAGACGTGACCGTCGACCCCGATGCGGTGCTTGGCGGAATCGGCAAGGGTTTCAAGGTGGCCATGGGTGCCCTCCAGAAGGGCAGGCTCTCGGTCGCAGCGGGAGCCCTCGGAATCCACCGCGCAGCCCTTGCGGCTTCGATCGAGTTCGCCAAGGTGCGTGAACAGTTTGGCAGGCCCATCGCTTCCTACCAGATGGTCCAGGAACGGATCGCCGACATGACCGTGGAGCTGATGGCCGCCCGCGGGCTGGTCTACCGCTGCGCCCGCCGCCGGTCAGCGGGAACGGAGACCCACGCCGACCTCGCTGCCGCCAAGCTCTACGCCACCGAGGCCGCCACCCGAGCAGCTGAGCAGGCTGTCATGCTCCACGGCGGCCGAGGTTACTCCACGGAGTACCCCGTCGAGCGCCTGCTCCGCGATTCGATCGGGCTGAGGATCTACGAGGGAACATCCATCATCCAGAAGCTCATCCTCTCCCGCGCAGTGCTCGAGGGCTAGCCGAGGCCAGCGGCTGCAACGCCCGGGGAACGCGATCTCCAGCGTCGCCAGCATCGAATCTCATGTTCCCCGGCTGCGAGGTCCAGTATCCTCCATGGTCTCATCCCGCCTGGCGGAAACACCAACGAGGAGTGTTGCGACCTTGGCTACCCAGAACTGGTCCCCGTACTGGAATCCCAAGAACGAGACCCTTCCGAAGGACGAGTTGCGCGCCCTGCAACTGCTGAAGCTGCAGTCCTCGGTGCAAAGGGCGATCCACCAGAGTCCGTTCCATCGCCGGCTCTACGAAAAGGCAGGCGTCGCGCCGGATTCCATCAAGACGTTCGACGACATCCAGCGTCTGCCGTTCATGACGCGCGAGGAATGGATGCAGTGTCAGGCGGATCAGCCCCTGTTCGGCGATCTGATCACCCGACCCCCCAGCGAAGCCATACGCTACCACCTCACTTCCGGCACCAGCGGTCGCCAACCGTTGCGCGTCCTCGACAGCAGGAAGGACTGGTCGTGGATTGCCGAGATGTGGTGCTACGGCTTCTGGGGCTTTGGCGTGAGGCCGACCGATACCGTGTTCTTTGCCTTCTCGTACGGTTCGTTCATCGGCTTCTGGGGCGCCCACTACTGCTGCGAGAAGCTGGGATCCATGGTCCTCCCTTCGGGCAACATGACCACCGACGCTCGCGTCAAGCAGATCGTCGAGATGGGCGCTACAGTCGTCTGCGCCACGCCCACCTACGCCCTGCGCATGGGTCAGGCCGCGGAGAAGCTGGGCATCGACATCAAGAAGCAGGGCAAGGTCCGCCGGGTGATCGTTTCCGGCGAACCAGCCGGAAGCGTTCCAGCCGTCAAGAAGATGATCGAGGACATGTGGGGAGGCATCTGCGGCGACACCGCGGGCATGACCGAGATCGGCACGATCAT
>QJVU01000047.1 GCA_003235605.1 Planctomycetota bacterium
GTGCGGGCACCCATTGGCGACGAAGTAGTCAAAGTCGGTGGAGGCCAGGGTGTCGACGAGATGGGCCTTCGAGGCAATCGTCTCGAAGCCCATGCCCCGGTCCTGAAGGGAACGCTCCAGGTAGGAGCCCTTCACGGCCATGGTCTTGACCACGGACAGACCCTGCCGGGACATCTCGTCCAGCACGAAGGACCGGTTCCCGGCGAAGACGAACCTCTTGTCGACGAATCTGTTGTCCTGCATGGACCGGCGGTTCGTCAACGAGCGATGGTCAAGCCTCTAGCCCACGGGTTGCGGGTTCACGTGCTCCGGCAGGGCCTCGTAGCCGCACTTGAGATCGATGCCCTCCATCTCCGTGTGGTGCGGCACGGAGCAGAAGCCCAACACGGCCCTCTGGCTGTCCGTCAGCTTCTGGTAGAACTCGTCGGGGAGGTTGCTGGTCACGTTCCAGTGCTGCTTCATCCACCAGCGACAGAACGTGCCAATGATCGCCCACCGGGTGCCTCCAGACCGGTTCTCGGTTGTGCCGTGCCAGAGGCGGCTGTCCCAGATCACGACGTCACCAACCTCGGACTCGATCGGCGTAGCTTCGGCAAACGCGTCCTGGTTCGCATACTCCCCGGAGACATGGGACCCTGGCACGACAACGGTGCAGCCGTTCTCGGGATTCTGGGCCTGGAGGATGATCGAGTACTGCACCACGAACACGTGGGAGCCCAGGTAGGGCAGGAAGGAATCCAGGTGCAGCGGCATCTGCCGGTTGCTGCTCCTGGCGATGTACGAGCGCAGCACGTAGTTGGGCTCGCTCTGCGGGATCTGCTTGAACCAGCGGTCGTTCAGGAAATGGCAGAGCACGTCCTGGAGCATCTTTGGTTCGAACAGCAGATCCAGGAAGAACATGTCCTTGTTCTGCAGGTTGTAGAGGGTCGGCTGGTCGATGTTCAGAAAGGGTACGTTCCCGGAGTGCCGCTCCTTGTAGAGGTCGTAGTAGGAGCGGACCTTCTCCAGGGCCTCCGCCATCCGGGCCTTGCTGTAGACACCCGGAATCCGGCAATAGCCGACCCGTTCGATTTGTTCGATAGCTTGTTTGAGCGTTGGCATGGACTGTTGTCGTTCCTGGTTGCTGGACGTGTTCATCGCACTGCGAGCGCGGTTTGGGCGAGCGGTCAGCGCAGCGTCGACGGACCGTGCGCTCAGCGAAGTATACCACGGGGGATCCAGGAGCCATCCTGGAGACGGAGCCGCTCGGAGCTGCCCGCCCCCCCGGGGGAGTCCAGGCACACCGGTCGATGCCAGGGGTCGGTCCACTGCCTTGTCCGGGCAGCAGATGTGTAGAAGAATGTGCGCCGCGGTCGCCACCCGCGCAGCGCTCGAACCGCGATGGATTGCGCCGGGAGGCCGGCCACAAGGCAAGGAACAGAGGCCAAGGCCAAGGCCAAGGAAACACAGGCAATGACAGACGGCTCGCCGTCTTGCTCCGTGGGGATCCTCTACCCGGGTGACACGGGCGCTGCCTTCGGGCAGGTCCTGGCCCGAAGGGGCTTTGCGGTGTTCACCGCTCTCCGTGGACGGAGCACGGGTACCCGGGAACGGGCCGCCAGGGCAGGCATCGTCGACCTGCTGGACCTCGATCCCCTCCTGCGAAAAGTGGACTTCGTGTTCTCCTTCGTGCCCCCGGGCGCCGCCAGGCTGGTCGCCGGGACGGTGGCGGAACAGGCGCCGCCCGGGTCCCGGCCGGTCCTGGTGGACTTCAACTCCATCGCCCCTGACGTCGCGGCCGACATCGCCGCGTGCCTGAGGGAGAGCGGGATCGACTACATCGACGGAGCCGTGCATGGTCAGGCGCGACACCTCGAATCCGCTGCCGCCGTCTACCTGAGCGGGCCGCGCTCCCAGGAGCTGGTCCAGACGTTGCGGGGCACCCTCTGCGTCCATGGGCTGGGGACCGACGTGTCCGCTGCCTCGAGGTTCAAGATGCTGCTGTCCGCGGTCTCCAAGTGCATGGTCTCGACCTTCCTGCAGGCCGGAATCGTTGCAAGGCACTCCGATCAGCTTAAGTTCTTCCTGGATCAGGCCCGATCCTTCTACCCGGGCCTCATGGAAGCAATCGAGAGGATGGCCCCCACCTATCCCCGCCATGTCGGCCGCCGGATCGAGGAGCTCATGGACGTGGAGCGTACCATCTCGCAGCAGGGCCTCAGGCCGGGAGCGCCGGCGGAGACCCGTCGTTTCCTGGAGGAGATGGCCCTCGCCCGTCTGCCATCCGGGTCCGGCCCCGAGCGATGGTCCCTGGAGAACCTGATCGAGGCGCTGGCAGCAGCCGGCGTCCTCGACAATGCCAACCCCCCAACACCATGACCTTTCGCGAGCCCGATTCTGCCGACCTGCACCCTGGCCCCGGATTCCAGGTGCGAACGGACTGCCCTCGTCATGCCCCCGAGCTCATTGCCCGCCTGGCGAAGTTCGACACGCCAACGATCTCGGACAAGCTGAACCGCCTCTACGCCCTGGACTCCGGCATCCAGTGTCTTACCAAGGCGGACCGCCTGGCTGGTCCGGTCTGCACGGTGGCCGTCTACCCAGGCGACAACCTCATGGTCCACAAGGCCCTGGACATCGCCCGCCCCGGTGATGTCATCGTGATCAACGCCCGCGGTGGATCCGGAGCGTCGAGCAACGCGGTGCTCGGCGACCTGGTCTCCACCAAGGCAAAGCACCGGGGCATCGCGGGCTTCGTCGTCGACGGGCTGGTACGGGACCTGCCGGGGATCGTCGAGGTCGGCATCCCGGTGTTCGCCCGCGGAACCACCGCTGTGGGGCCGTTGCACCGGGGTCCTGGCGAGATCAACTTCCCGATTGCCTGCGGCGGGGTCGTGACGAACCCCGGGGACATCGTGGTCGCGGACCGCGCCGGCATCGTGGTCGTACCCAACGCCGTTGCCACAGATCTGGCGGACCGCCTGGAAGCCGGGGCCGAGCGAGCAGCAGCATACCTCGCAGCGGTGCAGGGCGGCACGTTCTCCAATGCCTGGGTCGACGACATGCTCAAGCGGACGGGATGCCTCATCGATGGACGACCGGCCGGCGAGCGCGCATGACGCCAGGCCTGATGCGTCGCCGGTCCACGCTGCTGGATGGCCCACCGGTCGTGGTCCTGGGCGGTCACGCGAACGCGCTCGCGGTCGCCCGCAGCCTGAGCAGGCGCGGGGTCCGCGTCAGCGCGCTGGCCAACCCTGCCTGGCCGATCCGGTACAGCCGCCATGCGACGTTGATCCCGCTCACGGAGGCTGACTGCTGGGGACAGGCGGAGAGATTCCTGACAGGTCCGGAGTCCGATCATCTGCGGGGCTCCGTCCTGCTGGCCGCAACCGATGAAGCGTTGTCGATCCTCATCGACCACAGAGCGTTGTTGAAGAAGAAGTTCCGGCTCGACCGCTGTAACCCCGTCGCCCAGAGCCGCCTGCTGGACAAGATCACCACCTACGAGGCTGCGAGGGAAGTGGGTGTGCCAACGCCGCGATTCTGGGTCGTACGCAACGGTCTCGACGAGGTTGCCGGAGAGCTGGTGTACCCGCTCATCGTGAAGCCACGGCTGATGCACCTGGCCTATGGACTGCTTGGCAGCGTGCAGAAACACATCGTCGCCCATGACGTCCGCGAAACCGAGGAAGCGATCAGGACGATGGGTGCCGCGGGGGTGGAGACGCTGCTCGTCGAGAGAATCCCGGGACCGGATGACCTGCTCTGCAGCTACTACACCTACCTCGACGAGAAGGGCGCGGCACTGTTCGACTTCACCAAGCGCATCATTCGCCGGTATCCCAAGAACATGGGCCTGGCCACCTACCACATCACGGACCACGTCCCCGGC
>QJVU01000173.1 GCA_003235605.1 Planctomycetota bacterium
TTGCGAGAACCGATCTGCAGCATCGCAGCATGCTCCGACACCATCTCCAGCTGGCGGGGATCCAACACCTCGGTCACCACTGGTAGGCCGGTCGCCTTGGAAGCCTCCGCCAGGTAGCGCAAGCCCTCCAACCCGAGGCCCTGAAAGGAGCGTGGCGAGGTGCGCGGCTTGAAGGCACCGCCGCGCAGCATGGCGGCGCCTGCGGCGGCCACGCCCCGGGCCGTGCTCAGCAGCTGGTCGCGGCCCTCCACGGCACAGGGGCCCGCGGCAACCACGAAGCTGCCGGCCCCGAAGCCAACGGCGTCGGTGATTGCTACCTCCTGTCGTCTGGGTATCTGGGCCACAGCTGGAGCGAAAAAACAGCGCAAGATAGGACCGCCGCCGGGAGCGGTCAAACTTCGTCCGTGGCTGGTTTCTTTCCCCGAGAGCCTCGGCGATAAGGTCCCCATGAGCCTCGATCCAGATCCACAAGAGATGCGGCGCCTGGGCTACCTGGCCGTGGACCGCGCCGTGGAGCACCTCGCCAACCTGGGCAAGGCCCCCGTGGCCCGGCCGCCCGAGGCCAGGGTCCTGGGGCCGGTGGTGCACGAGCCCCTCCCGGAGCTGGGGCTCGGCCTCGAGGCCAGCATCAACCGGTTCTTCGACCGGATCGTGCCCCACGCCACTCTCGTGAACCATCCCCGGTTCTTTGCCTACGTTCCATGCCCGGGCAGCTTTGCCGGGGCGCTGGGTGAGTTCCTGGGGGCGTGTACCAACAGCTTCGTGGGCACCTGGCTCGGCGGCTCGGTAATGACCCAGCTGGAGGTGGAGGTGCTCCGTTGGCTTCGGCAACTGCTGCAGCTGCCCGAGGACTACGACGGCATCCTCACGACGGGCGGCTCCATGGCCAACCTGTGCGCCCTCGCAGCCGCCCGCACGCGCACGGCCGATCTTGGATCGGCCACCGTCTACGCCAGCGACGAGGCTCATTACTCAGTGGCCAAGGCCGCGAGGGTCCTGGGCTTTCGCCCAGGCAACATTCGTTCGCTTGCCGTAGACGCTCGCCAGAGACTTCCGGCCGCGACAGTGGCGGCCGCGATCGCAACGGACAAGGAGGCCGGCCTTCGCCCCTGTTGCGTCTGCGCCACGGTCGGCACGACGAGCACGGGCGCCATCGACCCGATCCACGAACTGGCGGACGTCTGTCGGAAACACCGTGTCTGGTTCCATATCGACGGCGCCTACGGCGCGGCGGTGGCGCTCCTGCCCGAGCACAACGCTGTAGCGGCCATGTTGCGCACTGCTGACTCCCTGACCCTGGACCCGCACAAGTGGCTCTACGCACCCTTCGAGTCGGGCTGCATCCTCACCCGGCATCTGGATGCCCTGCGCCAGGCCTTTGGCGCCGAAGGCGAGGGCGACGTCAGCGCGGGCTACATGCAGGACATCCCTCGGACCGAGGTGAACTTCTTCGAGCGGGGACCGGAGCTGAGCCGAGGCAACCGCGCGTTGAAGTTGTGGCTCCTGCTGCGATCCGTGGGTGTCGAGGCCATCCGCGAAGCGATCCGGAAGGACCTTCACCTTTGCCGACTGGCCTGCGAGCAGCTCCGCCAAGACCCTCGTGTCCGGATCGTCACCGAGCCCAGCCTCTCCATGTTCAGCTTCACCGTGGCCGGCGGCGAGACCACGGGCAGGAAGCTCGTGGACCGCATCCTCGCCGACGGCCTGCTCATGCTGTCATCGTCCCGTGTGAACGACGAGTTCGTCCTGCGGTTCTGCGTGGTCAACCACCGCACCACGGAAGACGACGTGCTGCGGTCCGTCGTCAGGATCCGTGAGCTGATCCGCGAGCTGGCCTGACCCACATCCCCACGAGCGGGATAACGCACAGAAGCCCCATGCACAGCGTCAACAGGGACGCACCAACGATCATCAGCACGGCAAAGGTCCCGGGCTGGACGGACAGCACCCATGGGGCTCCGAACATCAGGAAGAAGCCGGCGAAGGCGCCCAGATCCAGGAGCCCGAGGAACATCTGGTTGACGCGGGTCAGGTGGGCCAGATGGCAGATCACCAACAGCACCAGGGGCACCGTGAACAGGTGCGGGTGGGTGGTATCGGTGAGGTAGCGCACGCTCTTGCCCCCGCCTTCGCCAGGGATCACAGGGTCCACGGCGTCGCCGTCACCCTCGTAGTACTTCTGCACCGACGACGGCGTCGGATCCATGCGCTGGAGGAACTTGGCGCTGGAGACAACGAGGCCGAACAGGCTCGACACGAGGTAGAGGCTGAGGACCACCTTCAGCCCTGCCGGCAGCGACGCGATGTGGAAGCCGCTGGATGTGAAGTAGCGCATCGTGCGCTCACCTTCCGCCGCGGGTGTCGGCAAAGAACCAGAACCTGCGATCCGGCCTGCCCAGGGTCTTCGGGGTCGCGGCAGGGCCCAACACCACCGCGGCGGTGGCCAGCCAGTCGGCCTCGAAGGCGCCGTCGGCAACCACGATCGCGGTCCCCTTGAAGCTCGCCGGACGCAGGGTGCGCGGGTCCAGGATGTGGTCGGGGTCATCCCCCTCCCCCGAGGCGGCCACGGCGCAGTCCGCGAGGGTCAGCACCCGCCCGTCCGGCAGCGGCACCTCGTGGTCCTTGCCAAGCACGTAGAACGTGCTGCGAAAGCCGATCCGGGCCCGGGAAACACCCATCTCGCGCAGGAGCTTGACCGCGTTGTCCACGGCAATGCCCTTGGCGAAGGCATCCGTGGTCAGGGCCATGCCGGGCCGCTCGAAGCGGAGTGTGCGCAGTTCCTTGTCGAGCTGGACCTTGCGGCAGTCGACGAGCGCCGACACGTGCTCGGAGTTGTCGGCCTTCAGAGCCGGCAGGATCGTCGGGTCGAAGGCCCCTCGAGACTCCTGGCTGGCGGCGACCGCCCGGGACAGCTCGTCAAAGAGCTCCTTGGAGACCGGCATCGGCCGCCATCCCGCAAAGCGCTGGGCTTTCTGCAGCTCGCTGCTCTCGGACCAGACCGACAGGCGCGCCTCGACCCGAGCCATTTCCCGGCGGACCACGTCCCTGAGGCGGCGGGCGTCGTCTTCGCCAACACCCTCCACAACCAGGGAACATGCCGTTCCCATGGCCGGGAAACTGAAACGGTGCGTATCCCGAGCCTTGCCCTTCTGAAAGGACAACACCTTGGACTGCTTCCGGAACAGCGCCTCGAGCTGCCCTGGCGACATGCCCCCAAACCACAGGTCGACGACAGCGAGCACCTTGCGCACCCCGCGGGTCACGGCCAAGGCGGAGAGCGTGGCACCGGGGATGTTCTCGATCTCGCGGGACACCCGCAGCCGCTGGCCATGGTGTTTGCCGAGGAATTGCTTCAGGAACGAGCGCCGACGGACCTCACCGCCCCGCGGCTCCTTGTAGTTCAGCACCTCGAGGCCAACGACCCGCCGGTCCATGCCGGTGGCGACCAGGAAGGTGAAGAACTCGGTCTTGCCGATCTCCGCCGTCACCATCGCCAGGCCACGGGGGCCCTCGGCATCCTCGACCAGGTAGACGTAGTAGCCACCCTCCTGCAAGCGCCGGTGCAAGGCCTTCTCCAGGGCACGGGTCTCGTCCTGGGTGAGCAGGCGTCGCCACTCGTAGGCCCGTATTGCCTCGGGGAATGCGGCGGCAACCGCCTCCGCCTTGGAGTAGAAGCGACCGGCCTGAGGGACCAGGACGGTGCTGAGCGCCAGGATGGCGAGCGGGATCTTCATCAGAAGTAGGAGGCCACGCTGGCCACGAAGCCGCTGTCATCCACGTTGGGGGTGTTACCGGGCTCGTCGTTCCACTGGTACTCCATCTTGAAGACCGTCATCGAACGGTTGGGCCGGAAGTTCACGCCCACGG
>QJVU01000045.1 GCA_003235605.1 Planctomycetota bacterium
AACCTGGAAGCCCGTGCTCCCTCCAAACAGCACGGTGCGTTGGCGCACGAGGTCGTAGGCCATGGCGTGGTCGTAGCGCGGCGCAGGGGAATTGGTGGGCTTTGCCTGCGTCCAGTTCTTGCCGTCCCACTCCCACGTGTCGGAGAGGAAGCGCAAGCCGGAGTCCCGCCCACCGAACAGGACGACACGCTGGCGAACGACGTCGTAGGTCACCGCGTGGCCTTCACGTCCGCTCGGGTTGTTGGTCGGTGAGCGTTGAGTCCAGTTGGTACCATCCCACTCCCAGGTGTCGGAGAGGAGAAAAGTGCTACCACCGTATCGTCCTCCGAACAGGACAGCGCGCTGGCGAGCGATGTCGTACGCGATTCCGTGGTCCTGTCGTAGGAGTGGACCGGCCTGCGAGCGTTGCGTCCAGTTGCTGCCGTCCCACTCCCAAGTCTCGTAGAGGGAGGGAAAGGAGAAGGGGTCGAATCCCCCGAAGAGGACGACGCGCTGGCGAGCAACGTCGTAGGCCATCCCGTGCCCATGGCGTGCGTTTGGGCTGTTGGTGGGGGAGGGCCTTGTCCAGTTGCTGCCGTCCCACTCCCAGGTGTCGGCGAGGATGCCATTGTTACCCGATCCGCCAAAGAGCACGACACGCTGGCGGGCGACGTCGTAGACCATCGCGTGGTAGTGGCGTGCGCCGGGGCTGGTGGTGGGGGAGCGCTGTGTCCAGCTGCTGCCATCCCACTCCCAGGTGTCGGAATAGAAGGCGTTGCTCGCAGAATAGGACGCTCCCCCGAACAGGACGATGCGCTGGCGCGCGACGTCGTAGGCCATGGCGTGGCGATAGCGTGCGCTCGGGCTGGTGGTGGGGGAGCGCTTTGTCCAGTTGCTGCCGTTCCACTCCCAGGTCTCGGGTCCATTGGAGCCCGATCCGAACAGGACGACGCGCTGGCGGGCAACGTCGTAGGCCATCGCGTGCCAGAGCTGCCCGACCGGACTGCTCGTGGGCGAACGCTTTGTCCAGTCATTGCCATCCCACTCCCAGGTCTCGGAGGCGCCACTGGGCGTGGAGTCCGCTCCCCCGAAGAGCACGACGCGCTGGCGAGCGAGGTCATAGGCCATGGCGGGGCCACGACGTGCGCTTGGACTGTTGGCGGGGGAGCGCTGCGACCAGCTGCTGCCGTCCCACTCCCAGGTGCTGGAGCCGTGAGGATAGGCCCCTCCGAACAGGACGACGCGCTGGCGGGCGACGTCGTAGGCCATCGCGAGACCATCGCGCATCTCCGTTACGTCTAGCCCCGCCGTACCCCTTGCCACCGACCAACCCGGTTGAGCCTGCGCTGTGGCATCGCGACCGATCAGCGCCAGGCAGGGTGCGACCAGGAGAACCCCGAGCGACGCCAGTGCCGCAGCGCGGGGATGAGACATGCTGACAGGCTGCGTCTGGGAGCAGAGCAAGCGTTCCATGCGGCGTTGTCCAACCCCTCAGCCTACGTGGCCTTGGGGATTCTTCAAGACTCGGGGATGACGACCGTCATGCGAGGGGTCCACGGTGAGCGCTGTCGCTCACTCAGGTCGCCGGCCCACCACCAGCAGCCAGGCCACCAGCACCCCGATGCCCAGTAGCCACGCCAACGGCCAGGTGTCACGCCCGAACAACGCGACCGGCAGGTAGCCGCACACCATCGAGATCACCATGGCGAGCACCGCGTAGGGGGCCTGGGTGCGCACGTGGTGGAGGTGGTCGCTGCCGGTGGAGACCGAGGAGAGGACGGTGGTGTCGCTGATGGGGGAGCAGTGGTCGCCGAAGATCGAGCCCTCCAGGACCGCGCCGATGGTGAGGACCATCAATACCGGACCGCCCAGGTAGGCGGCTTCGGGCTGTTGGCCCATGTTGTGGGCCAGCACCACGACATTGGGCAACAGGATCGCCATGGTGCCGTAGGAGGTGCCTGTGCAGAACGAGACCAGCGAGGCCAGGGCGAACATCATCACGGGCAGCAGCCACGGCGCGAACCGGCCGTGGAAGGCAGCGGTGAGGAAGAAGTTGGTGCCCACATCCTCGCAGGTGTTGCCCATGCTCCAGGCCAGGATGAGGATGACCACCGCGAAGCCGAGGGAGTGGGCCGAGCGGAGCGCGCTGCCCAGTGCCTGCCTCGCGGTGATGAGCTTCTGTCCAACCGCCAGCACGGCCGCCACGAGCAGGGCGATGAAGCTCGCAATCACCAGCGCCAGCTCGCTCTGCGTGTTGCTCAGGACGGTTCGGATCCGCTCCAGGAGTCCTCCTGGGAGATCTTCGGGCGGGGTGTTGCGGAGCCCGATGTAGTAGATCAAGGATATCGTCAAGAGCACCAGGAGGCCGATGGGGATCACCGCGTTGCGGGCCAGGTGGGGGATGCCCTCGGGCGCCTCGAGTCGAGTGAAGCCTCTCGAGATCATGGGCTGCGCGTCGTCCGCGATCGGCTTGCCGGTTGTCGCAGCGCGACGTTCTGCCGTGAGCATCGGCCCGAACTCCCTCCGCAGAACGATCGTGAGGAGCACCAACGACAGCGTGAACAGACAGTAGAACCGGATCGGCAGCGTCTGTAGGAAGACCAGGAACCCCTCGCTTTCGGCGATGCCGACCTCTGGCAGCTGCGGGGCGAACTGCGAGATCTCGTAGGCCACCCAGGTCGAGAAGATCGAGACGCCCGCGATGGGAGCCGCGGTGGAGTCGACGATGTAGCTCAGCTTCTCCCGCGATACGCGGTTGCGGTCCGTCAGCGGCCGCATGGTGGTGCCGGCGAGGATGCAGTTGGTGTAGTCGTCGAAGAAGATCAACACGCCGATGACGTAGCTGCAGACCTGGCTGCTGACCGGTCCCTTGGCGTACCTGCGCACCCACTCGACCAGGCCCTGAACGCCACCGCATCGCGTCATTACGCCCACGGTCATGAACAGGAACACCACGAAGCCCATGATGCGGAGGTTGAAGTCCTCGAAGAGCACCTCCCTGCCGATGGTGTTGAGGAACAGGTGGACGAGGCCGATGAGAGGCCCGCGGGTGAGGACAACGGCGCCGGCGAAGCAGCCGATGAGCAGTGAAGGGATGATCTTGCCGGTCAGGATGGCCAGCACGATGGCAAGGAAGGGCGGTAGCAGGCTCCAGCGGTCCGGGAAGTGGGTGCTTTGGTTGCTCCAGGTCTCCGCCAGCCGATGGCTCCAGCCGTCGGCCCAACCCGTGTCGGCAGGGTCGCCCTCGGCGCTGCGGGGCACGACCCGCCGAGCGATCTGCAGGGTGCCGTCCTCGGTTTGAACGGACAGCGTTGCGCGAAAGGCGTTCTCGGCGGCGTAGACCTGCAGGACTGCTGCCTGCAGGCGGTTCCCTACGGTCAGCTTCTGGCCCCGGCTCCATTCTCCGAGAATGCGTTCGTAGTCCTCGACGAAGACAGCGGGCTTGATCTGCGGGCGCAACGGCGCGACCTGCTCGTAGCTCAGGGGCACGTACTCGTCACCGCGCAGGATCTCCAGCACCAGCTTGTCCTTGGTGGGGTGTCTCTCGACGCGCAGGCGAGGCGGGTCCGCGAGCCGCTCGAGGATCCCGCCCCGATAGACCGCCACCCTGGCTTTGTCGGCGTCGGGGTACTGGACAGGACCCGGCGAGTCAGGCACGAGGCCACTGCGCTCCAAGGGCACCGGCTCCGTCTGCCCCTCGTAGAGGATCAGGATCTGGCCGTCGCGCAGGGCGAGCAGCGGCGAGTCGTCTCCCGCCAGCCAGGAACGCGTCTGCAGGAACGCCAGGTAGCGATGATCAGCCGCCGGAATCAGGAAGAACAGCGCGACAAAGAAGGCTGCCAGCGCGTACCGCCATCTTCCGGTCATGGGCCGGGAGGCTACACTGTC
>QJVU01000589.1 GCA_003235605.1 Planctomycetota bacterium
ACCAGGGGCTCGTTCATCAGAAACAGGGATGTGCGTTCCACGCCGCGCCCCGCAATCTGGTCCACGATGCGCCGGAACAACTCTTCACTCATCCGACCCATGGACTGTGTCACAGCGGTATCCGGATAGGGGCAGGTGACACACGCGGCGTTGCAGTAGGACGTGGTCTGTATCTGGATCTTGACGAAGAAGGGCAGCAGGTGAGGTTCCATCCCGTCCGGATCCACCCTGCCTTCCTGGAGCGCTTCGACCAGGGTCTGCTCGCGGGCACCGGTGGTGATCCTGTCCAGCTCGTTCATGGCACCGGTCTCACAACCCCAGGAGAATCTTCCGCGCGCAGCATGGCGGACAACAACGCACCGGCGCGGGCAGGGGGGATGCGGAAGGGGTGGGCCAGCAGAGCTGCCAGGACCAGGTCCGGATCGCGACTGAGAGCAGCGTTGGCGCCCAGCCGCTCGAACTCGCAGATCTCCTCCAGGAGCGTCACGATGTCCGGGTGCGACCGCTTCAGGGGCAGTTGGCAGGCGGGCGTGGTCAGTGGCCCGCTGCCGGTCACGGTGGTGCGTTTCTCGATGATGGCGTCGTTGCGCAGAAACGGGAGGTGGCCGTTGTTTGGCTCGGACACGCATGCCGGCGCAGGCGGGCCACCGAGCAGAGCCGCGATAGCCGGCGCCAGGCTCATCGCATTCCACGGCATGTCGCGCTCCGACAAGGCCTGCGGTAGTGCAGGGTCACTGGTTGTTGCGTATTGGCGGTAGAGTCGGGAAGCGAGATCGGCGAGTTCCTCGCCGCGGTCCCGCCGGCGCACGCGCATGCGCGCGACCTCACGTTGCCGGTGCTCGTAGAGGCGGAGATAGGGGAGAGGCAGGGCGCCCCGAGCCCGCATCACAGCGGCGTCGACCCTGAAGAAGGGCCCACCCTGATCCAGGTCCTGGATCCGATCGAAGATCTCCGGAAGGAGATCCTGTCCCCCGGCATCGATGCGGACGAACCACCCCTGGTGGTTGACTCCCACGTAGTGGGCGTCAACCGCGTCACCGGAGGAGGATCGACCGACCAGTTCGAGGGCCTGCTCCAGGGTGCGGGTGGGCAGCTCGCAGAGGCCGAACGTGCGCAGCCCCGTGGCCTGCAGCAGGCCCGCCAGGAGCATCGACATGGGGTTGCTCACCTGCAGCAGCCAGGCCTCGGGGGCCGTTCGCTCCACCCGGCGTGCCAGCCCGAGGATTGGCGGCAGGCTGCGCCACGCCGCGGCAAGCCCCCCGGGTCCGATGGTCTCGTCCCCGGGATAACCGAACTCGAGGGCCAGCTGTTCGTCCTGGCTGCGGCCCTTGAAGCCACCGATCCGAACCTGGTTGACGACGACGGGTGTCCCCCGGCAGGCGGTCTCCACGTCCGGCACGGACCGGTAGTGGTGGCGCGCTCCCCGGCTCTCGGCATGGAGTGAGCAAAACCTGGCGACCATGCCAGTCCGTTGCGGATCGCGGCCCAAGAGCCGGACCTCCAGCGGGGGAAGGTCGCCGGCCCGGTCGGCGAGAGCAGCTGCCAGCGTGGGCAGGAATGCGCTGGAACCACCCAGCACGGCGATCGGCACGACTTCAGGCATTGAAGAACCCATGGATCTGGTCACACACGAACTGCAGCTGGGCATCGTCGAGCTCCGGGGCAATGGGCAGAGAGAGCTCCCGTTTGGCGCTGGCCTCGGCCACGGGAAAGTCACCGCGACGGTAGCCAAGGCCTCGTGCCATGGGCTGCAGGTGGGGTGGTACCGGGTAGTGAACACCAGCGTTGACGCCGTGCTCCCTGAGGAACCGCCGTAGCGCGTCCCGGAGATCGGTGTGCACGGCGAAGAGATGGAACACATGCTCCAGGCCACGGGGCATCCGGGGCAGCTCGAGGACGCCGTCCTGCTCCAGGTCGGCAAGCTCTCTGGCATAGAACGCGGCAATGTCCCGGCGCCGGGAGTTCCAGCGGTCGAGATGATGGAGCTTGATGCGCAGCACGACGGCCTGCAGGGAGTCCAGCTTGGAGTTGGGGGCAACGTGCAGGAACTCGTGTTTCTCGCGCTGTCCCAGGTTGCGCAACTCGCGGAGGATGCCCGCCAGATCCGGGTCGTTCGTCGTGACGGCACCGCCATCGCCGAACCCACCAAGGTTCTTGCTGGGATGGAAACTGAAGCACCCAAGCCTGCCGAACGCGCCGGCGGTTCGTCCGTCCCGGGCGCCGTGGGCCTGGGCAGCGTCCTCGATGACGCTGATTCCCTTTGTTGCGCAAACCTCGAGGAGCGGCGGCATTTCGCAGAGGCGGCCGTACAGATGCACCGGGACAACCGCGCGGGTCGACCTGGTCAGCGCCGGCTCCAGTCCGTCTGGCCCCAGGGTCAGGGTCTCTGGATCCGGATCGACGAGAACGGGGCGTGCGCCCACGGTGAGTATCGCGCTCACCGTCGCCGAGAACGTATTGGCAGCGGTGATCACCTCGTCTCCCGCACCGATGCCCACGCTGCGCAACGCCAGAACCAGGGCGTCCGTGCCGGAGCCTACGCCAACGGCGTGCGAGGTCCCCACGTGGGCAGCGAACTCCTTCTCGAACTCGCTGACAGGTCTGCCGAGGATCGGGTTCTCCTCGTGGAACACGCGCTCGAGCTCGGGGCCGAGCTGCGACCACAGCTGTGAATGCTGGCGGCCATGGTCCTTGGAGGGAACACGATACTGCTGCCCGTGGTGCCTGTAGCTCATCGCAGCGACTCCGCTGCAAGACATGCGGCTCCATGGGCACTCGCATGCTGGCCGTGGACAGCGAACGCGATCCTGACATGCCGGGCGGCGATGGAGAATGCCCGGGCCGTGGCCTCCCCCGCCACCATCTCGAGGTAGCCCGGACCCAGACCACACAGGCCACCGGCAAGCACGACGCGGTCGGGGTTGAGCGCGTTGATGATGTTGGCGACGCCCGCGCCCAGGGCATGAGCTACCTCCATGACCGCTGTTCGCGCCACCTGATCTCCTGCTGCGGCCGCCTGGCCGATCAACTCTCCGGTGATCGGCTCGCCGTTGCGGCCAAGGGTCGTCTCCGACGAGCTCCGTGCCAGCTCGGCAGCGCGCCGGATCAAGGCGGTTCCGGAGGCCAGTGTGTTCAGGCTGCCGCGGTTTCCCGACGGGCAGCTGCGGCCGTGCCAGTCGATCGTCGTGTTGCCGAACTCGGCGGAAGTGTTGGAGCGGCCTCGGTAGAGCCTACCGTCGATCACCATGGCCCCGCCAATGCCCGTCCCCAGCGTCAGCAGCACCATGTTCAGGCCGGGCGGGGCGCCGAGGGCGACGTACTCCCCCCATCCGGCCGCGGTGGCATCGTTGTCGACCCTGCAGGGTAGCCGAAAGGCATCCGCGGCACGGGCACCCAGGGGGAATCCGTCCCAGCCCGGAAGGATGACCGAGCTGTCCACGACACCCGAACCGTGGTCGACGAGGCCGGCAAAGCCGATCCCGACTGCGCGAACCGCCCCGAACTCTCCGATCAGCTCGCGACCGAGGGATACCGCGCGCTCGAACACTGTCGTGGGGTCACCGTCGCGTGGGGTTGGGACCCTCCGCCAACCGAGGATCCTGTTGCAGCCCGAGTTGAGCACCGCGGCAAGGATCTTGGTGCCGCCGATGTCCATGCCCAGCCATCCGGCTGCATCGTCGTTTTTCCCGACCTCGCGCGCGACCTGTCGGGGATGGACACCAAAGGCAATCGGGTCTTCCGAGAACATGCGCCTGGCGTCTTGCAGGTCCCTCCCATCGTTGACGTCGATCCACGGGGCGTCGTGATGGAACTCGAAGACTCGTCGCCCTTGGGCAATCGCGCGCGTGACGAAAGCC
>QJVU01000124.1 GCA_003235605.1 Planctomycetota bacterium
GGGAACAACTACTACCTGGCCACGAACCCCACGACCCTGCTGCTGGACAGGTAGTCTGGACAGGTAGTCCGGACAGGTAGTCCGTCAGATTCCCCGCGCTGCGTACGCACCGGTTCCCGAGCCGCTTCCCCTGCCCTAGTAGCGTCCCCGTCTCCGGGGCCGGATCGTGTAGTGGGTGATCCGGTCGGTGTTGGGCCGGATCGTCTGCACCGGGGGCTTGAGCTTGCGGGTCACGGCGAGGATTCCCGCCACCAGGAAGCCGAGGGCGAAGCCGCCGATGTGGGCCCACCAGGCCACGCCGCCCACCTGCACGTCGCCGATGGAGGCCACCCCCTGGAAGAACTGCAGGAGGAACCAGATCCCCAGGAACAGGGGCGCCGGCAGCACCAGGATCTCGATGATGATGAACAGGGGGATCAGGGTCAGCACCTTGGCGTGGGGGTAGAGGAGCATGTAGGCCCCCATGACCCCGGCAATGGCGCCGCTGGCGCCGACGGTGGGCACCGGCGACTCGGCGTTGGTAAACAGGTGCGTCAGGCTCGCCGCGACGCCGGCCGCCAGGTAGAAGATCAGGTAGCCCAGATGCCCCATGCGGTCCTCGACGTTGTCCCCGAAGATCCAGAGGAACCACATGTTGCCGAGGATGTGCAGCCAGCCGCCGTGGAGGAAGGTGCAGGTCAAGAGGGTGAGCCAGTCGGGCACCAGGGCGGGAGGAGCCTGGACCCAGTAGCCCCGCGGGCCGAGCATCCGGATCGGGGCAGAAGGATCGAAGACCCGCTTCGGGATCATGCCCAGCTGCTCCGCCAGGGATCCACCACCCGCGGCAACGGAGAGCTGGAGCAGGAACGCCGCAACACAGGCGGCGATCAACGCGTAGTTCACGAACGGGATCGTGCGGGCGGGGATGTTGTCCCGGAGAGGGATCATGACAGGTGCCAGTTTCGCCGGAGATCTCGTTTCGGTTCAACCGGATTGCGGTGGGACGCCAACGAGGGAGGGCCGGAACAGCGTTTCCGCTGATTTACGGAAACCCTGACCCCTGGACCAGCGCGCCGCCGTAGCTGGCGGTGAGCACTGCCTTGTCACGCAACCCAGACGGGCGGGCTCTCCCGAATCGCGGCGCCGTTGGCACGATGTGCCACGGCAAGAGGGAATCCACGAGGACGGGGGGCTCAAGGGATGGGAGGTGTACGATGATGAGGCATCCTGGCCGGCCGTGTCCGCTCCAGCGCGGGAGCGGCACAGCGACTGGGCCGTAGCGGCAGTGCTCACGTTTCCTTTTGCTCCCGCGGGGAAGGAGTCAATACGGTCGCCCGGCGTGTGGGGAGTTGAGGGGTTGTCCGGGGTTTCCAGTGGAGCGCAAGCCTAGTGCTCAACCCCCTTCCGGATCCGTTCCCACAGCGCCTGCCAGGCCTTGCGCTCGGCCTCGGGTGACTTGTCCAGCGCCTCCCCACGCACGCTGGCGAAGTCCTTGTCGTTCAGCGCGTGCCTGAGGCGTTCTCGTGCTTTCTCAGCACGAGCGTCATCCTCAGAGATCCACTTCTCCCAGCGCTCGACCTCGAGGGTGAGCCAGGCCCGGGCCAACTCGCGCACCCGGCTCCGCTCCCTTCCTTCCACCCGCCCAGCTGCGCTCCAGAGGGCCGCAACGCATGCCGGGTTGTAGACGCCCCATTCCCCACCCAGGGCCAGCTTGGATTGACCGGTCAGGGTCTTCTCGGTGAGCGCGATGATTTGCGGGAACTGCTTGTTGTCGTACGCCAGACGGACTGCTCGGTCCCACTCCAGCGGGTCTCGTGCCTGGCGTTTCCCTTGGATCACCTCCAGCAGTGCCGGGCGCTGGGCGATCTCCTGGATGCGATCCCGGGCGAAGGCCTGCCATTGCCGTGCGAACGCAGAGTGTTGTTTGGCAAAGAGGGCCTCGGCGGTTTTGAACTCCGCCATCGCTCCGTCGAAGTCACCTTGCCGCTGGAGCATTCTGCCGAGGTTGACGTGTGCCGGCGCGAAGTGCGGATCCACCTCCAGCGCGCGGCGATAGGTGTCGTCCGCCTCCTGTGGCCTGTCCACATGCTCCAGGGCGAGGCCGAGGTTGTTGAGGGCATCGGAGTTCGTCGGGTCGATTTCGATCGCGCTGCGCCAGCAGGCGATGGCCTCGTCGAATCGGCCGAGCTTTCCCAGCGCGTGGCCGAGGCTGCAATGCGCCACGCCGAGCCCTGGTTCGATAGCGATTGCTTTCTGGAAGCACGGGATGGCCTCGTCGAATCGGCCGAGCTCGTTCAGCGCGTAGCCGAGGTTGTTGTGCGCCTGCACGTACTTCGGCTCGATCTGGATTGCCGTCTGGAAGCGGGCTAGGGACTTCTCGAAGTGTCCGAGTCTTCCCAGCGCGACGCCGAGCTCGTTGTGTGCCATGGCGAGCTTTGGCTGGATCTCGATTGCCTTTCGGAAGCAGGCGATGGCCTCGTCGAGGTGGCCCAGATTCCTCCGCACGATGCCGAGGTTGTAGTGTGCCATAACGAGCCTTGGCTCGATCGCGAGCGCCTTCTGGTAGCAGGTCATGGCCTCATCATCGCGGCCGAGCTTGCCCAGCTCGTTGCCGAGCTTGTAGTGTGCGATCGCGAGCTTCGGATTGATGCCGATCGCTTTCTGGCACGAGGCGATGGCCTCGTCGTGGCGGCCCAGGTTTCCCAGCGCGCCGCCGAGGTTGACGTGGGCTACGGCGTCCTCCGGCTCGATCTCGATTGCCTTTCGCAAACAGGCGACGGCCTCGTCGTGGCGGCCCAGGTTTCCGAGCGCGACGCCCAGGTTGTTGTGTGCCATGGCATCTCTCGGCTCGATCTCGATCGCCTTGCGGCAGCAGGCGACCGCCTCGTCATAACGGCCGAGCTTCAGTAGTGTGGCGCCGAGGTTGTTGTGTGCCGGGGCGTATTCTGAACGGATCTGGATTGCCTTCCGGTAGCACGCCATGGCCTCGTCGTGGCGGCCCAGCGTGTACAGCGCGACGCCCAGGTTGTTGTGCGCCCAGACGTAGCTCGGATCGAGGCCGAGCGCACGGCGGTAGCAGACGATCGCCTCGTCGTGGTTCCCCGCCTTCCTGAGCGGAAGCCCGAGCTCGACCCAGGCGCCGGCCAGGCGAGGTCGCAGCGCCACCACGATCCGCGCGCTGTCGGTCACCTCCTGCCAGTTCGGTGCCGGTGCCTTTCGCATCAGGTGGACCAGCCGCAAGGCGAGACCGAAGTCCTCGGGGTTGTGGAGCTGGCCCTGTCGGTAGACCTTCACCGCCTCGGTCTTGGCGCCTGCCGTCCACAGGGCCTCGCCAAGCAGCACCAGGCTCAGGACCGGGAGCCTGCGCGCATCCGCGGTGGACGCAAGCTGCAACAGCTCCACCTTCTTTTGCTTGGCGTCGTGGACCAGGTCACGCAGGTCGTTCCGCCATGGATCCTCAGCGTCCAGGAGCCTTGCCAGGCGCTCCAGCTTCCTGGTCAGCTCATCGGTCACCCCTTTTCCGCGCCGGGTCATGGCCCAGTGGTCCAGTGCCGCCGCCATCTCGACTGCCAGTGCGCTGGTGCGCAGGGCATCCGTAGCCTGTGCGAGGCTCAGGTCCTCGAGTCCTTGGCCCAGGTAGGTGTGGAACGCCCCGCGGTACGCCTCCTCCACTCTGTTCGTGTCCATGAGCTCCCAGTCGCCATCGACCACCTCGCTCTCTGCCGGGGATCGTGCCAGGAGGAGGGCGTCGCGCATCGCCTGGTCCTTCTGGTGCTGGGCGGTCATGGCCGCGGCCTGCTCCCGCTCCTGCCGTACTTCCGTCTCGAGCTTCGCCACCCTTTGCTTCAAGGCATCGCCCACGTACTCCGACCCCGCC